>NZ_JAUSXL010000001.1:600000-766610 GCF_030815975.1 Variovorax paradoxus | reverse complement strand
GGCCATGGCGACACTTGCTGCGACGATCACTATGACGATGCGCGGAGCCGATCGGCTCAAGACGATTCAGGCGGTGGTCGACCGGATGCTGTGGGTCGGCCAGGCCGCGCAGCGACTGGGCCTGAGTCGCCGGCAGCTCGAGCGTCTGGTCCAGCGGTACAAGGACGAAGGTGTTGCCGCGCTCGCTCGTGGTCGAGCCAGGCATGTCCGGGCTGTCGTCGCGCGCGCGCAATGCGCCGCCGCTGTTGACGCAGCCGGCGGCGCAGCAAGGTCGCTGACGCGGCCGGGATCGTCACGCATGGATCAGCTGACTCTCTCGATGCCCGGCATTCGGCGTATCGATCCAAAGGTCTCGGCTTCGGCGCCACCCTCGCCTTCGAGCCGCGCACCGCGCTACGTCATGCGCGGCGACGTGCCGCCGCAGACGCTGCGAGAGCCGCCACCGCCTATGTGCTGACGGCGCAGCGGGCCGGTGTTCCCGCCTGGCTGCTGTTCGGCATCGCCTTGCAGGAATCGCAGCTCGCATTCGGTAAGGCGACCGTGCCCTTCCCTTGGACGCTGTGTGTGCGCGGTCGCGGCGAGCGCCACAACAGCTACCAGGCCGTCAGGGATGCGCTCCAGGGATATCTGCGCGCGGGCGTGACGAACGTCGACTGCGGCGCCATGCAGGTGACTGGCACTGGCATATCGGTTGAGCGTATTTCTGGGTTTGCAGATGCAGTCCATCGCCGCCACGCGTGACTGCAAAAGGGGGATACACGGGCTGCTCCGAGTCAGCCTTGAGTACGCCCGGCGCCCTGATGCCGGTGCACCATGGATCCATCGAAAGGACTTGGCAATGTTCCTGCAGACGATGCCGTGTAGTCCAGCCAAACCTCCAGTCGGAAGAAAGCAGCCATTTGGGGTTGGCCTGCGTGACAGCTCTGAGTTTGGGGCGCGCCTTCGCGGCCCGCGAGCGGAAATTCTCGATTCCGTTTGCGAAATTCATTTTCAAGAAAAATAAGCACTAGCACGACGCAACGTACTCGTATCTACATTTTGTAAACCAAAAAAGAGTTGGCATCTTGGGCACAGCAGAGCTCTCGATCAACTCGAACAAAGAAAGATCGCACCCTACGTTCGGTACTTTGATTGCAGCCTCTAGAGCCACAGTCCTTGATGGAATTTGCTGTTTCGTATCGATGCTTACACACGCAAACCCAATACGTTGTTCCAGTCAAAATCCAAGGCGTGACGAGTTCGGTGACAGCCAACATAATCTGTGTTGGTCGTCCATATGTTGGGCGGCAGCCCATATACCGAAGCCAGCATGGAAACGCAGAACCTACTCAGCGTCGAGCAAAAACAATTCTTCGACACCAACGGCTATATCATTCTTGAGCGGTTTTTCAATGAAGTGCAGGTCTCGGAATTCAAGCAGCGGATCGATCACTTCTGGATGGATCGAGGCAAAGGAAATCCGCTCACCATTGACTGCTATTTGGATCGAAAAGACCCCAACAGCCGGTGGCTGTTTCGTGAGGTGCATGGCGATGCAAGAAACCACCCCTACAAGCTGAACGACACCCACTTGGTTGATGGCTTGATTCAAGAATTTTCGATCAGCGAACGGCTTGCGAAAATCTTGAAAGAACTCTTGGGTGCCCCTGCCTCCGTCTGCAATTCATTGCTGTTTGAAAGGGGAAGCCAACAGGGCCCGCACTTTGACACGTTCTACATGCCGTCGAAGACGCCCAACAAGATGTGCGCATCGTGGATAGCTATCGACCCCGTCACAGACGCGAACGGCCCGCTGTTTTACTACCCTGGTTCTCATCTGATGGAGCCCTACAAATTCAGCGACGGAACGCTTCGCGCGACGCAGGAGGAATTCCCCAAGGCGATGGATTTCATCCGCAAGAAGCTCGAAGAGCACGATCTGAAGGCGGTTCACTTCTATCCGAACCCGGGTGACGTGTTGATCTGGCATGCGCAACTTCTCCACGGTGGAAGCGCGATCAAGGATATGAGCCAGACTCGGGCGTCGCTCGTGACTCACTACTGGACGACACTGGATTTCCCTGATCCAACGCAACATATCGACCTTGGCGACGGGCGCCTGATACTGAAGAAGCCCCACCAAGCAGCGATCTCCAGGGAAGAACACAAGATGGTCGACGAATTTGTCAATGGACTGACGACTCCAAAGGAACATCGGGTGGGGCTGCCCTTGAACTTTGATCCTCGATCGTATTTGCTCATGAATCCAGACGTTTTCCGCGCCGCATGGGATCCGTACACTCATTACAAGCTCCACGGGCAGGCAGAGGGACGGAAATGGTAGAAGTCGCTGGAACATGCCGGCTGAATAAGCAGGGCCTGGGTCCATCGAAGAGGACAGCCCTCCTCTTCTGGATGCCCGAAGCACCTGATTCAGTCGCATGCAGCGCCCGGATTGGCACGGCCTCGCGCTCGCCGTGCACAGCAGCCAGGGAAAACCCGCTGATTTCGCGATCCCTGGAGATGGCTGCTTCGGGCTTTGTATGCACCCGTGTCACCTCGCGCGTTGAGAGCTCAGGCTGCATTTGCACGCGGCGATCGCTTTGTGGGGCAGCCAGAGAAAACTCCAAGGAGATTCAAAGATGAAGTTCCAGTTTTCGGTCGCCAAACATTCTGGTCGCCCCAGTGATCTTCGTCGTTGCTCCCGTGATGGTGCAAGGCGCATCGCCCACCGCCCAAACGGACATGCCACCTTGGAGAGCAATCGTGCTTCGGTTTGCCGATCTCAAGCTTGATCAAATCAAGCGCACATGCTTGCGCGGGAGGACGGGCTTGAATCTCACCACGAAGGAGTTCGACCTGTTGCTCGCATTGCTGCGCCGCCGGGACCAAACCGTTTCCCACGCCACATTGGCCAAAGTAGTGTGGGGCAAAAAGTTGGAAGTCAACGCAAACGTGATACAGGTGACCATCCAACGCCTGCGCAGCAAGCTCGACGACCCGTTCGACATCAAATTGCTGCATACCGTGCACGGTGCCGGCTATGTCCTGGGAGACAACCTTCGGGCTTCGAGTTGGCCTCACGATGCGCATCCCAGGCACGCGTCGTAGATCGCCGGGTGTCCGCCCCTCCCTGTCAATCGCGCGTTGCGCAATGGCAGCTTTGCAATGCCGCGATCAGCGCGCAAGATCGCTTGTCGAGACTCGCGTCGCAGTCCTGAACCAACTTCTGCAGGATCGTCTCGAGCTTGTGGAGTTGCGCCAGCTCGGCGCGCACATCGCCGAGCTTCTGCTGCGCGAGTTCGCGCGCTCGCGCACAGTCCGATTCTTGGTCCAGCCGGAGCAGGCCCGCGACTTCATCGAGGCTGAAGCCCAAGCGCTGGGCGCTCTTGATGAAACGCAAGCGCCCTATGTCTGAGTTGTCGTAGCGCCGGATGCGACCTTGGATGCGTTCCGGTTCCGGCAGCAGGCCCTTGCGTTGATAGAACCGGATCGTCTCCACACCGACGCCCGTTGCCTTGGCAAAGGCGCCGATGCTCAGAGAACCTTCTTGCTCGTCCATTTGACTTGACTCCGTACACGGGTACGGAACTAAGCTTACATCAAGTTAACATTTTGAAACGAGTTCATCATGAAACTCAGCCCTGCGTTGTCGAGGCCGTCATCTGTTGCAGGCTCTCCCGCTATTCGCGCCTCACGCAGCACGAGTGAGGAAAGTCCGGGCTTTCATCGACCGCCCAGCGTCGCCGACATCGATGCGAGCCAGTATGTCGGCATTGAGATCGAAGCCTTGGTTGTTGTCCCGTCGCGTGTAGGTGTTGGAGAGGCATTGAAGGTTTTCACATCGGCGGACGAGGATCCCGTCGCGACGTATTCGGTGTTCCTGCGTTCCGGGCCCGATGCTTCCAAGCGGATCGGCGACTTTGCCACCTGCCTGGAGGCGGTCGAGTACGCCGAATCCGCCATGGCGTACCAAATGGCCCAAGGGGTTCACTGGACACGCGGCGGCAAGATCTTTGATCTCTACTGCGTGTCCGGCCACCCGGACGATCTGCGCTTTCTTGGACGAGAGTCAAAGAATGACTCGCTGCAGTGGGTGTCGGACCCGGCCGAAGCCATGGTGTTCAACCGGTGTGCAGGCCACGGCAAGTGCCCCGAGACTTTCTTGCCGGACGACGGGTTTCGCAAGCATCCGTGGCTGGCAGCACAGGTGCGGTTCGCACGGCACCGGAAAATGGAAGAAACGTCAGCGACGGCGGTATTCATCAAAACCATGCCCACGCATCGATTCGGCGCCTCGTTTGCAGAGGTGCAGGTGGACCAGGGATTCACCCTGCGGCTTCTGCGATTGCAGCGGCTGTGCATCAGCAAAAGGCTCAGCGAAGTTCGCGTGGATGCCGCGCCAAGAAGGTGGGGCCCGGGCGATGTCCGCGCCGACTTGGCCCTTTCGCACGATCAATTGATCGTCACTCAGGCGACGTTCCGATTCGCGGCGCGATCCGCGGGAGCGTGCGCCAGCGTCGAGACCTGCCCGCAGAACATCGTTGCATTTCTTCGAACGGTGCGCGCACATCGTCCAGAGAGCGGAACGCTGGTGGTGGAAGAGGACGACTGCGGCGGCCTGGCAAAGGGTACGGGCTGGAAGGACTGGCCGGCTTAATGCGCGGCGCAGAAGGCTGCGCGCTATCGAACAGGTCGCCAAGGCGCTCGAGGAAAGCGGGCTCGAAGCCCGGTTTCTCGAACTGGAACTGACCGAAAGCATGGTCATGGAAGACCTCGAGAAAGCCCTGCTGTCGATGAAGGCCCTGCAGGCGATGGGCGTGCAGTTCTCCATCGACGATTTCGGAACCGGCTATTCGAGCCTGAGCGCGCTCAAGCGCTTTCCCATCGCCAGGCTCAAGATCGATCGCGCTTTCGTGCGCGACATTCCCGGCGACGAAGAGGACAAGGCCATCGCCAAGGCCATCATCTCGCTGGGTCACGAGCTCAATCTCAAGGTCATCGCCGAGGGCGTCGAGACCGAGCAGCAGCTGGAATTCCTGCGCGCCCACGGTTGCGACGAAATGCAGGGCTATCTCTTCAGCCGGCCCGTGCTGCCTGCCGAGCTTGCAGCCCTGGTCAAGGCGCGATCTGATGGATTCAGCGGCGCAAGCTAAAGCCACGGCCAAGGACGGCATCAGCAATGGCGGATTGCCCTCGAGCCTCGTGCTTCGGTCGGTCGAACGAAGGTTCGACTGGCTGGCGCAATGCAATGCTCCAGAGATCGCCGCAGGCCGCTGCGTGAGCAGCCGCGGGCGCTCCACCCCCGCGGCGTCAAGCGCAAGATGCGCAACTTCAGCGTGCGCCATCGGGGCGCGCCGCTTCATGGGCTAGGGGTTGTACGTCAGCGTCACGGTCAATGAGTCAGAAAAGCTGCCCGCCTTCAGGGTGCTTTGCCCAGCGGGAATCTGGCCGTAAACCGTGTGCGATTGGTTGCTGTCACCGGTGGCAATCGTGCCGTTGAGCACCGCGCCAGTGAAGCCATTGCCCCAGACCGTGGTGTAGCTGGCGTTGGTGAACACGTTGAATGCCATGAGGTCGCCGCCGTTGGGGGTGTTGTTCAGGTAGCGAATGCTGAGGCGGTCACCAGAGCCATAGTTGCTGGCCCCCAGGCCGATGGTGTAGCCGCCACCGGCCGCGATATTGGTGCACACCACCGACACGGTGGCCGTGCTGGTTCTGTCTATCGAGGTCAGCTTGCCGGCAAAGGTGATCGGCTCGTAGGCACCAAACATGAGCCCGCTGGAACTCACCGAACAAGAGCCGGCCAGCGCCGAACTGGCGACGGCCGACAGGCCAACACCCATTGTCAGCGCGATGCAGTATCGCGTCGCCCGAACGCGCACTGATTTCTTCATGGTTGTCCTTCGTCGCAGGCCAACGGCCCGATTTTTTCTGGGGTGCCATCCGGGCTGGCCGGTACGGCCAACTCGAGCGTGCAACCCCCGTTGGGCCAGCTCGCCTGAAGGCGCTGACGGCTCTCGGCCAGGTCGGTCAGCCAGACCTCGCCCCGGCGGCCGGTGATGAACTCGGGGCCGGCGGGCAGCAGACGCACCTTGGCGCCCACCGGTACCGGCGCGCCATTGCGCTGCTGCAATACCAGCAGTACCTGACGCGTGCGCCGCACGGCAAAGTCCATCACCACGCCGCTGCGGGCGAAGGGTGTGACCTCCTGGCTGACGTTGGCCATCTCCACGTCCAGCGGCAAATCCGCCGGGTCGATCTCGATCTGGTTTTTTTGCCACGGCAGCAACCCGGGCACAAAGGCCAACCCACGCGCATCGGTGAGAGCGACCACCTGATTGCTCCGCTTGACCGGCACGCCCTCGATGCCATCCACCTTGACCACCGCGACGCTACCCTGGCCCACCGGCCGCGAAGCAAAGGCAACCCCTCCGAGCCAGCCCACGGTGCCCCGGGCGCCTGCGCGGGTGGCCATTTGGCCCTGTGCGTCCGAGACCACGTCCAGCGCGAATTCGGCCTGGCTGGTGTTGTACTGCAGCCCGGCTTGCGCGCGCTGGCTCTCGGTCGTGGCGGCCTGCACCCGCCAGCCTAACCCCGGCCCGGATGGCGGATTGCGCATGGCCGAGACCGCGCCGGTCAGGCGGCCGTCTGTGCGGCGATCCACCTGAGTGGAGATCGAAACGCCATCGTCGAGAGGCAGGTTGAACGACAGCCCGACACGCCAGCTTCGGACGCTATCCAGCCGCTTGTTGACCGACAGGCTCAGGCTGGCGCGCTGCCAGATTGGAACGCTCAATGACATGCCCAGCAATTTCACTTGATCTCCGTCCCAGCGGGTCTGGTGTACATAGCTCGCGCCACCGGTGATCCGCCCCCACAGAGGGCCACCCACGCTTGCCAGCCAGCGCGACCGGGCGCGCTGGCTCGCAGCCGCGGGTCCGATGGCTTCGCCAAACGGCGCGAATCCCCGGCTCGCGCGTTCGTACTGCAGCGCGCCACCGCCCCGGGGCGTGCTGCGCTCGATGCCCGCCTGCAGCAGATACCCGCTTTCGCGCGGGCCTTGTGTGTCGCCACTGGATGCCGCCAGCCCGCCACGCGCGACGCCCCAGGCACCCAGCAGGCCGCTCAGCTCCACGCCGAAGGCACGGCGCCGCCGCTGCAGTTCCAGACGGGTCTCGCCGGTGAGGCTGTTGGTCAGCCCCTGCCGCCAAGCGGCGGCGCCAAAGCTGTCGCCATAAGCACTGTCGCGCCCGTAACCGGTGCGCAGCCAACCCGCTTCAAACGAAAAATCCGTCAGTCCTGGCGCCAGCAACCGGGGCGAAGCGTAGTAGCTCTGCCGCACCATGGTTTCGCGTCCCAGCAGGTCGCGTACCACCAGACCGATCTCTCCGGCGCCGGTAACGATGGGCACCTGGGTCAGGTCGAACGGGCCGGGCTGCACCGGCAGGCTCAAGCGGCGCGCATTGTTCACCAGCAGCTCCACTGTGGAGGGCAAGGCGGCCTGACCTTCCAGCGCGAACTGCGGCAGGGTGACGAAACTCGGCAGTAAGCCGAAGTCGCGACCGAAGCGAATGCCCCCGTAGCGGGCCGGACGGCTCCACCCACCGCCCGCACTGACGGTGTCACCCACCACCAGGGTTTCCAGCCGCTGCGGCAGGTCATAGCGCCAGTAACTGTCGAGTCGCGTGGCCTTGTAGCCGCTGCCGCTGCCTGCGTTACTGACCAGGGCCGAGGTCACGAAGTTGCCCAGGCTGCCGAAAGCCACTGCTTCCAGCGCGGCACCGCTCGATGCGCTGCCTCCGTTGCGGCTGTACGAAACATCGTAGTTGAGCATCACGCCCGGACGCGGCCGCAGCGGTAGCACTGCCGCGTTGCCTTGCGCCCCCAACGCGGAGCCGACAAAGGCGGCGGCGGGGGCATTGATTTCCAGACTCAGACTCTGGCGATCGATGCGATAAGTGGCTCCGGGCAGCGCGTCCAACGCATAGCCCGGGGTACCGTCACTCAGCGTGGCGGCTTGCGCCAGCGGTGCCAGCCGGGCCTCAGCCCAGGCCTCGGCCGGCAGCAGCAGCGGACCGCTCGGCAATTGCTCGGCGCGCACCACGTCTTTCAGGCGCTGGCCATTGATGGAGACGTCGACCAGCAGCAACTCGGGGCTGGGCTTGGTGTGGATGTTCGCGGCGCCGGGACGGCGGGGTCGTGGTTCCGGGCGCGGCGGCGCCTCGTCAAGGGTTGGCGCAACAGCAGGCAATGCAAGGGATCGCGGCGGTGACGGGTCGATGGAAGCAATTGGGGCCATCGCTGACGGGCCCCCAACAGGCGTGAAAAGCTCGACAGGTGCGATCGCGGAGGCACCGGCGGGGATCGCAGGGCTCGCCCGGGCGACAGGCTCCAGCCGGAGCACCCAGGAGTCGCCGATGCGGCGCAGGTGGGGCCGCACCGCTTGGCTAAGCTGCAGCTCCAGCCTGGTTTGGTCCGGCGTACTGTGCAGAGCCAGGGCCCGCAGCGGGCCCGCGCTATCGGGCGGCAATCGCGGTAGCGCGCGCTCCAGCGTCATCGCGGCGTCATTCCAGATCAGCACCAGCCGGTAAGGACCGGGCACCGGAGTTTCCGACCAACGCACTACGGGCGCCACATCGATGCCCGTACGCACCCGCAACTGCACGGTGGCGCCATCGGGCTGCAGCAGGCTCACGGCCAACGGCATTCCCAAGGCGGGCGATGCCCAGACCAGCGACAGCGCCCCCAGCCACGACAAAGCCTGCGCGTGGTGCACCTGGGCGCAATTGCTGCGCGTGGCCGGAGCCAGAACGTCGACAACAGGGCGCAGGGTGCTATGGCACAACACAATCAAAAACACGCGGTTGCATAGGCTGGCGTCATGGACAACGGACGCCAGCCGCAGAGGGCGACACTTCCGTCAAAAGCCGCCTGCTTCGGCCTGCAGCGTCTCGCCGAGCGCCGTCTGTACCTGTACGCCGCGCAGCGCGCCGGCTTGGCCGTTCGCCAGCGGGACACGCCACTCTCGCTCCGCGCCCGCCAGCACGTTTTCTCCGTCTTTCAGCGTCAACACCTGTTGCCAGCCATTACCGTCCAGGGTCAGCGCCTGCACCTTGACGCGCCGGTTGCCGGCATTGAGCAGGCGCACGCAGGCTTGCGAGCCCCCGATGGCTTGCGGCTTGACCGGCGCAGGGGTTGCGGACGCGGGAACTGCTTGGGTCGGACACGGCTTCCAATGCATGGCGTTCACGACCTTGCCAGACGGCGCGACGAGGACCGGCAAGTTGTGAGTGAATTTGAAAGCCACCGAAGCCTGCCCGCTGCCCGCCGCCTGCTCCTCGGTAATGTCTTCCAGCATGACCCGGTAGCTTCTTTCCACCGGAGACGGGGCGCGGCTGCGCAACATCACGCGAAAAATCTGGCTGGTCTTGGCAGGCACTTCGATAATTGCCGGGACCACCAGCAGATCCGCGGTGGGTTCATAACGGTCCACACCCTTGGCCTGCAGCCAGACCATCGCCTCGGTCTGAAAGGTGGCCGGCTGATCGCTTGTATTGGTCACCGTGACGGCGATGGCCTTGCGCGGCGAGCCGATCTCGAGCACGACCGGCGAGATCGTGACACCGGCCGCCTCTGCCACTGCAGCCCACGCGATCCCACATGCCAGCACGGCCCCTGCCAACGCATGGCGCCGAACCGGCTGCACGACTGTCACGGCGTGTAGGTGATCGTCATTGCAACCGTATCCGCATAGGTCCCCTTCTTGGCGGCTGCGAGATCGGCTCCGAGAATCCGCCCGTAGATCGCCGTGGTCGTGGTTGCAGCCCCGGTGCCCGTATAGGCAATCGAATTGGTGGCATTGAATACCGTGGCGCGTCCGGAGGACGTATACAGTTCATAGGGAAGAAGGTCGGCTCCCGAAAGCATGTTCCGAACGCTACCCACAGCATTCGCGCCCCCACCTCCCGTGATGGCCGCCGAGGCGCCATTGGTGCAAATGATGGATATGCTCGTTCCGGAATCGGCGTCGACGTCAGCCGTCGTGCCCGCGGTGCCAGCGCTTGCAACAGCAGCCGACAAGGCACCGCCGAACGCCAGCGTGCCCGGTCCGATGGCGCACGCATTCACGACAGTGGCGCCGACCGTCAGATTGGCCTCCTCCGTAGCCGCCATCGATGCCCCGGCCATCACCGTCGCACCGACCGCCAATGCCACTTTGATCATCTTCTTGTTCATATTGAACCCCTGCGTTGCAAAACGGAGCAAAAGCGCCCCAACCGTCAACTTGTCGTGGAACCTAGCGGGCGAGCAAGACAAGCACGCTGTACCCACTGCATCTACCAACTCACCCAACCTCGTTGTGCGTCCGTCGGCGGGCGCGCAACAGCAAAAAGCAAACCCCGTATCCACTTCTCGCCGCTACAGCACTAGTAACATATATTGATTTTTGTGACATGGTTGTAACTTTATTGACGAGTAATGAATATTGAGTAGTTTCCTGTCGGACTTGTGCATGAGCAAAATCGACTCAAGGACACTTCCGATGGATGCGCTCAAGCAGCAGCTCGCGAGCTTGGCGCGCGAGGCCGATGTCCGGTTCCCGGACGGGGCACGAGAGCGCCCTGCAGGCGAGGAGGCCATAACCGCGCAGCCTATGAAGCCACGCGCGGAGGGTCAGTTCGGCTGCGGCGCCGCGCAACCATCGAGCAGCCCGGGCTGGCGCAGCAGTTCGGCTGTCCTACCCTCCTCGAGGGAGTAGACGCCTCGCTTCTCCTTCCAGACCAGCGACTTCTCCTGCAGTGCAGTGAGTGCCTGCTGGACATTCGACACCTCCGGCGTGAGCGTCTCATCCGGCGCGATCGCTTGCAGCATCGCCGACTGCAGCGGCGTCAGCGCGTGAATGACGCGCGGGGTCTGAACGTCGGCCTCCTCGATCTGCCCGTCGACTGCTTTGGCGAAGGCCGTGCCGACGTTCGCCGGATCGAGGCCGAAGTCGAATCGCAAGGTGTCGGCAGCAGCGCCGATGATTTCAGGGATAGCTGCATGCGCTCTTTCATGAGAGCGGCTCCGCAGCGCATGCATCAGTTGATTCTCTCTTGCCGGCAATGGCTTCAGCGCCGCGTGCATCATTCCGGCCCCGCGCATCGCAGGGCTAGGACCCCCGAAATTTTCCAGGTCCCAAGGGCGCGGCCGCCGGCCCGTGCAGCACTTCGCCATCCACACCGAAACGAGATGCGTGGCACGGGCAGTCCCAGGATTTCTCGGCCGAGTTCCACGCAACGACGCAGCCCAGGTGCGTGCAGATGGCCGAACGCACGTGCAACGTGGCCGATTCATCCCGGTACACGGCCAGCTTGCTCGCGCCTTGCCGCAGCACCGCGCCCTCGCCCGGCTTGATCTGGTCGGCTTCGTCGACGTCGCCGCCGGTCACGAGCTCCTTGTATTGCGCGAGCGTGTTGGCCTGCTCCTTGACGAAGTCTCCCAGGCCATGGGTCGCCTTGCGCGAGGGGTCGTAAAGGTCTGCCCACGCATTGGGTCGCTCCATGATCATGTCCGTGATGGCGATGGCACCCGCGGTGCAATGCGTCATTCCCGTGCCCGAGTCTCCCGTGATCAGGTAGACATTGCCCTGGTCCATGGGATTGCGGCCGAAATAGGCCACCTTGTCCGCTGGCTCCATCACCTGCCCGGACCAGCGGTGGGTCACTGCTCCCGCCATGGGAAACCGGTCGCGCACCCACTGTTCGATCTCGCCGTACCGATGCTCGGGATGAGAATCCTGGCCCACCTTGTGGTCCGCCCCGCCCACGATCAGCGTATCGGTTGAGGAGGCGGACGGCGGTGAATCCAGCCGCAGGTAATGGTAGGGATCCCCCGTGTCCCACAACAGGATGCGCGGGACCGACCCCCTGGGAACCTGGATGCCGATGACATAGGTCCGATAGCCCGACTGCTTCGTGTGCATGACGACGCGGTCCATGAACGGTGTGTTCGTGGCGACCACGACGGCGTTGGCCTGGATGTCGCCATGCGCGGTCTGGACGATCTGATTCGCACCGTTCCCTTGGATGTCCAAGGCGCGTGTATTGCAGTGGATGGCAACGCCTTGGCGTGAACATGCGTTGGCCACACCGGCCAGGTACCGGACCGGATGGAACTGGCCCAGTCCAACATACTTGACGCAGGGCCCGGTGTCGAACGGGAGTCCCGGGACATTCGCCAGCCGTTCGACCTCCACACCCGGCTTGG
The DNA here is from genome assembly GCF_030815975.1 of Variovorax paradoxus. Lineage (NCBI taxonomy): Bacteria > Pseudomonadati > Pseudomonadota > Betaproteobacteria > Burkholderiales > Comamonadaceae > Variovorax > Variovorax paradoxus. Next base: position 754,379 of record NZ_JAUSXL010000001.1, on the reverse strand, counting down.
TGGCGGAGTCGAGCTCCTGCGCCAACACCTTCATGTCTTGCCCAGGCAGGCAATACAGGTAGCCGTCAAGCCGCTCGAAGCCGCAGTCAGGCGCTTCGGTCTTGGCGATGGTCTCAGCCAGATCGGTCGCGACGTGGAAGCTTGTCGCGACCTTGCGCGCACCCTCGGCGCCGAAAGACTTTTCGATCTCGCAATAGAAGTCGTCCGGCGGCACGAACTGCGCGGTGGTGCGGCCGCTTTCCCCGGCGGCGAGTTCGAAAGCTTCTATGAGAACCACGCTCTTGCCCTCGCGCGACAGCAGGTAGGCGGTCGTCAGGCCGGCCATGCCACCGCCGATGACGCAGACATCGGCCCGCGCCGGCCCGGCCAGTGGCGCAAAGGAAGGCATGGCGGCCGAAGCCAGCCAGAACGACGTGGACGCACCATTGGTTTTCATTGTTGCCTCCTACCGTTGCGTTGCTTCAATGAACCGCAAGAGCGCCTATGACCGGTTCGTTGCAATGGAACGCCAAGGCGGGTTGCGATGCACATCCAGAAAAAGCCTGTGGCTCAGAAGTGGCACCACTTGTCGGCCGCAGCACGAAGTCCATGTAGGGCGCTACCAAACGATCTGGTCCTTGAATCGCGACACCTGGGCGCAACTCCTACAGCGGCAGTCCCGTTCGGCCCACAGGACACCACCGCGTCGCAGCGAGCATTGGATCTTGGCGTTTTTGCCGGAATGACGAAAGGAGCAGGCATGCCAAAGCGAGCACAGGATCCTGGCGATGAGGCGGGCCGTCTTGACCCGATCGGCCCTCACGGCCCCAATCCGCCGTCGCGCGGCCGCGTGAGCCGCGGCGACGCCGGCGCGGAAGCCGAAGTCAATCTCGACGACGACGAGATCTACTCTGGCACTGGCAACAATGCCCGGCGCGGCGGGACTTCAAAAAGCACGGGAGCCGACAGCGGCGAACTCGGCCCGCCATCCGAGCAGCTGTCGGACAGCAACCAACCGCGCGAGAAGAGTCCGAACGCGACGCGCCGAGGCTGAAGCAGTGGTCCATCATTCGATTTTCCTTCCGCTGCGGTCGAGCGAACGTGCCTGCGGCCGCCGCCGCGTGAGCGCCAGGTTGGCCGTCATCATGGCCGCGACCAGCGTGACCAGCCACGAGAAGTACACCCACAGCAAGAACATGGGCAGCACCGCGAACGTCCCGTACAGCGCCTTGTACGTTGGCACCTTGACGAGATAGGTGGTGAAGCCGCGCTTGCCGAACTCGAACGCCACGCTGGCGATCAAGCCGCCCGCGAAGGCGTCGCGCAGCCGGACTCTGGTGTTCGGAACGAGGTAGAACATGCTCGTGAGCACAGTGACGCCAAGCATGAGCGGACCGAGGTCGAGCACGAATGCGAGCGAGCGGGGCAGCGCGCCGATCAGGCCCATGGAAATGCCCAGCAGATACGACGTTGCCCAGAGGCTCAAGCCCAGCACGGGCGGACCGACGGCCAACATCAGCAGGTACAGGCCGACCCTCCTGTAGAACGGCCGGTTCTTCCTGATCTTCCACATCTGGTTCAGCGCGTTCTCCACGGTGAGCAGCATCGCGATCGCAGTGCCCAGCAGGAAGAGCGAACCGACCCAGGTCAGGCCGCTGGCATTCGCGGCGAACTGGTTCAGGTACTTCAGCACTGTGCGTGCGATGTCCGCCGGAAGCAGCCTGCTGAGCAAGAACTCCTGAAGCGCGTCCTTGAATCGCCTGAAGACCGGAAATCGCGTGAACAGCGCGAAGCTCGCCGCCAGCAGGGGCACGATGGACAGCAGGGTCGTGAACGTCAGGCTGCCGGCGACTTGCGGCAGGCGCTCTTTCCTGGCGCGTTGGAATGTCGAGCGGATCAGGGTGAACATGTGGTCGCCGAGGAAGGCGGAATCGAGAGAGAGCTTCGTGGCGCCTTCAGGCCGGGATTGAATTGAGGTCGAGCTCCCGATCCGGGCTGGTGGGTGCCTCCGGCATTTTCGTGCCGAATGACTGGCGCCTGGCGGGGCATTCAGTCTGAATTGAGTTCCCTGGACGATGTGTCCTATTCCCATCGGCCGCGGCCTGATGTTGAATGAGGGTCGATGCAGCACCGCTGCAACCAACTCAATGGAGACGCCCGGAGATGGATTCACTCACGCTCGCCCGTGTCCAGTTCGGGTTCACCATCTCGTTCCACATCATTTTTCCGGCGCTCACCATCGGCCTGGCGAGCTACCTGGCCGTGCTGGAGGCCCTGTGGCTTCGCACCGGCCGCAAGGTCTATATCGATCTCTATCAATTCTGGATCAAGGTGTTCTCGGTGGCCTTCGGGATGGGCGTGGTGTCGGGGCTGGTGATGGCCTATCAATTCGGCACCAACTGGAGCAACTTCTCGCGTTTCGCCGGCGGTGTGACCGGGCCGCTGCTGGCCTACGAGGTGCTCACCGCCTTCTTTCTCGAGGCAGGCTTTCTCGGCGTGATGCTCTTCGGGCGTGAACGGGTCGGGCCCGGCCTGCACTTCCTGTCGACGCTCGCGGTGGCGGTCGGCACCCTGGTGTCGGCAACCTGGATCCTGGCGTCCAACAGCTGGATGCAGACACCCCAGGGCCACGAGATCATCGACGGCCGTGTGGTGCCGGTCGATTGGCTGAAGGTGATCTTCAATCCCTCCTTCCCCTATCGGCTTGCGCACACCGTGGTCGCCTCGTACATCGCCACCGCGCTGATGGTTGGCGGGGCGGGCGCATGGCATCTGCTGCGAGGGCGCGACAACACCCGCGTGCGAACGATGTTCTCGATGGCGTTGTGGATGCTGCTGGCGGCCGCACCGATCCAGGCGCTCATCGGCGACCAGCATGGACTGAACACGATGGAACACCAGCCCGCCAAGCTCGCCGCCATCGAAGGCCACTGGGAGCGCACGCCGGACGGCGAAGGCGTTCCGCTGGTGCTGTTCGGCTGGCCCGACATGGAGGCCGAAGTGACGCGCTATGCCATCGAGATCCCGCGAGCGGGCAGCCTGCTGCTCGCCCACAGCTGGGACGGCCAGATTCCCGCATTGAAAGACTTCGCCAAGGAAGACCGGCCGAATGCGACCATCGTGTTCTGGACCTTCCGCGCCATGGTCGGCCTGGGCTTGCTGATGATCGCACTGGCATTCTGGGGACTGTGGTTGCGCCGCGGACGGCAACTCTTCAGCCACCGCTTGTTCCTGCGTTTCGCGCTGATGCTCTCGCCGGCCGGCCTGGCGGCGATCCTGGCCGGTTGGTACACCACCGAGATCGGGCGGCAGCCTTGGGTCGTCTATGGCCTCATGCGCACCGCCGACGCGGCTTCACCGCAGCATTCGGCTTCGCAGGTGGGCTTCACGCTCGCGCTGTTCGTGCTGGTCTATTTCGTCGTGTTCGGTGCCGGCACGGCCTATGGGCTGCGCCTGATCGGCAAGGGCCCGTCGAGCGACGAGGGCGACCTGCCGCTGCACGGTGGCCCGGGTGAGCTCCACCAGCCGATGCGCCCGCTGTCCGCCGCGCACCAAGGCCTTGACGCAGAAGGCGATCTCGCCGCACCGGGAGCCAAGTGATGGGTATCGACCTTCCCCTGATCTGGGCAGTGATCATCCTGTTCGGAATCATGATGTACGTGGTGATGGACGGCTTCGACCTTGGCATCGGCATTCTCTTTCCGTTCTTTCCCGCCAAGGAAGACCGCGACGTCATGATGAACACGGTGGCGCCGGTATGGGACGGCAACGAGACCTGGCTGGTGCTCGGCGGCGCCGGTTTGCTGGCGGCATTTCCGCTGGCCTACGCCGTGATTCTCAGCGCCTTCTACCTGCCGCTCATCCTGATGCTGGTGGGGCTCGTGTTCCGCGGCGTGGCCTTCGAGTTCCGCTTCAAGGCGCGCGCGGGCAAGCGCCGCTGGTGGGATGCAGCCTTCATCGGCGGCTCTGTCACCGCCACCTTCTTTCAGGGCGTGACACTGGGCGCCTTCCTCAACGGGCTGAAGGTGGTCGACGGCAATTTTGCCGGCGGCCCCTTCGACTGGGTGTCGCCCTTCGCGATCTTCACCGGCTTGGCGCTCGTGGCGGCCTATGCGCTGCTTGGCGCCACCTGGCTGATCATGAAGACCGAGGGCGAGCTGCACGACCGCATGCGCACGCTTTCGCGGCCGCTGGTGTGGGCCATGCTCGGCGTCATCGGCGCGCTGAGCGTGTGGACGCCGCTGACGCATGCGGCCATCGCCGCGCGCTGGTTCACGCTGCCCAACTTGTTCTACTTTGCACCGGTGCCACTGCTGGTCGGCGGCGTCGTGTGGCGGCTGCTGCGCGATCTGCGCGGGTCCGGGCACGCGTCACCCTTCGTGCTCACGCTGGCCTTGCTCTTTCTCGGCTACACCGGGCTGGGCATCAGCCTGTGGCCGAACGTGATCCCGCCCGACATCTCGATCTGGCAGGCCGCCGGTCCGCCTCAGAGCCTGGGCTTTGCGCTGGTCGGCGCATTGATGATCATCCCGGTCATCCTGATGTACACCGCCTGGAGCTATTGGGTGTTCCGCGGCAAGGTGCGGCATGGCGACGGCTACCACTGAGCGCGCGCCGCGCCGCTGGCTGCGGCGATTCGGCTGGCTGGTGGCCATCTGGATCGCCAGCGTCGGCACGCTCTTCTTGCTGGCATCGCTCGTGCGTTTTCTCATGGCCTCGGTTGGCTTGTCACTGTGACGCCTGCGATGGACTTCGTCGCTCGTCCACCTCAACTGCTCTGCCGAACCACCAGTTGGAAGCCCAGGTCCACCGTGCGTTCGGCCACCGTCTCTCCGCGCATCAGCGCCAGCAGCATCGTTGCCGCGCGCTCGCCGATCTCCCGGCGTGGGGTGCGCACGGTGGTCAGCGGCGGCAGCATCTGGTCGCTGCCGCCAAGATCGTTGAAGCCGGCGATCGCCACCCGCTGCGGCACCTGCACGCCGGTGCGCAGCGCGGCCAGCAATCCGCCCTGTGCGAGATCGTCGTTGCAATAGAAGATGGCATCCACGTCCGGATGGCGCGCGAGCAATTCCTCGAACTGCCGGCCGCCCAGCGCGATGGAGGTCGGGCCCGGCACCAGCAGTTCGAGCGCCGGATCGTGGCAGCCGGCAGCGCGCAGCGCCTCGCGATAGCCCTCCAGGCGCAGCAGCACGCGCGGATCGAGCTGGCCGGCGGCATAGGCGATGCGCCGGCGGCCGCGCTGCAGAAGATGCAGGGCGATGGCGCGGCCCGCGTCCTGCTGCGAAAAGCCCACGCTGTGGATTCCAGGTGCGGCCGAGGTTTCCATCAGGTACACGCAAGGGGCATGGCTGCCCTCGAGCAGGCGCGACGCCGCGGCGCTGCGGTCGAAGCCGGTCAGCAACACACCGGCCGGCCGCTGCGAGAGGTAACTGCGCAGCAGCGCCTCTTCCTGCGCGGGGTCGTAGTGCGTCACGCCGATGAGCGACTGGAAGCCATGGGGCGCCAGCGCATCCTGCACCGCCTCGAGCAGTTCCACGAAGAGCTGATTGGTCAGCGACGGGATCAGCACCGCCACATGAGAGCTGCGCGCCGACGCCAGCGCGCGCGCCGCCACGTTGGGCACGTAGCCCAGCTGGTCGACCGCCGCCTGCACGCGCGCCTGCAGTTCGGGCGCCACGTTGCGCGCGCCGCGCAGCGCGCGCGACACCGTGATCGGGCTCACCCCTGACGCGCGGGCCACGTCGTCGAGGGTCGCGTGGCTGGAAGAACGGGCGCGCGGGCGCTCGGGAGCTTCGGACATGGTCGATTTAAGGGTTTATACGGAGTTTGAATTGGACAGCGCTGTCCTAGGATAGCGCTGTCCCAGACTTTGCCGACCCGGAGAAACCCGAGGAGCGCCAGAGCTGGCTTTTTTTGGATCGCGCGGGATAGCGCTATCCCATCCACCCCGGCGGCAGGTGCACCGCCCGGATTCAGGAGACAGACAAATGTTTGGAATGAGCAAAGAGGTGTTCTTGCTCGTCGACGCCCTGGTGGCGATCCTCGGGCTGATTTTTCTGATCACGCGCTGGCGCGTGCATCCCTTCATCGCGCTGACGCTGGCTGCCGGCTTCCTGGGCCTGACCTCCGGCATGCCGGTGGACCAGGTGATGAAGTCCTTCCAGGAAGGCTTCGGCGGCGTGCTGGGCTTCGTGGGCATCGTGCTGGGCCTGGGCACGATGCTCGGCAAAATGATGGCGGAGTCGGGCGGCGCCGATCGCATCGCGCGCACGCTGATCGACGCCTTCGGCCGCGAACGCGTGCACTGGGCAATGATGTTCGCGGCCTTCCTGGTCGGCATCCCGCTGTTCTTCGAGATCGGCTTCGTGCTGCTGATCCCGCTGGTGTTCATTGTTGCGCGCCGCACCGGCGTGTCGCTGATCCGCGTCGGCATCCCGCTGCTGGCGGGCCTGTCGGTCGTGCACGGCCTGGTGCCGCCGCATCCGGGGCCGCTGCTGGCCATTGGCGTGTTCAACGCCGACATCGGCAAGACCATCTTCTACGGACTGATCGTCGGCCTGCCGACGGCCATGATCGCAGGGCCGGTCTTCGGCAAGTTCATCTCCAGATACGTGCCGGGCGAAGCCTCGCCCGAGCTGATGGAACAGCTGGCGCACGAACCCGAGGCGCGCGAGCTGCCGGGCTTCGGCATCACGCTGTTCACCGTGCTGCTGCCGGTGGCGCTGATGCTGCTGAAAACCTTCGCCGACGTGGCGCTCGACGAGAAGAACGCCGTGCGGCATTGGATGGACTTCATCGGCCACCCGATCACCGCGCTGCTGGCGGCGCTGCTGCTGTCGCTCTACACCTTCGGCACCGCGCGCGGCTTCACCGCCAGGCAGATCATGAAGTTCGTCGACGACAGCCTCGCGCCCACCGCGGCCATCGTGCTGATCATCGGCGCGGGCGGCGGCTTCAAGCAGATGCTGGTGGCCAGCGGCGTGGGCAACGCGATCGGGCAGATGGCGCTGCATGCGCAGGTCTCGCCGATCCTTCTGGCCTGGCTGGTGGCGGGGCTGATCCGCATCGCCACCGGTTCGGCCACGGTCGCCACCATCACCGGTGCCGGCATCGTCGCGCCGCTCGCCACCATGGTGCCGGGCGTGAACCGCGAGCTGCTGGTGCTGGCCACCGGCGCGGGTTCGCTGATCCTCTCCCACGTCAACGACGCCGGCTTCTGGCTGGTGAAGCAGTACTTCAACATGACGGTGGCCGAGACCTTCAAGACCTGGACCGTGATGGAGACGCTGATCTCGGTCGTGGCCATCGTGTTCATCATGCTGCTGAGCATGGTCGTGTAAGGAGACAAGCCCATGGGCCGCATCGTCATCGGCGTCGACATCGGCACCACCAGCACCAAGGCAGTGGCCTTCACGCCGGCCGGGCGCGTGCTGGCGCACGACACGGTCGAATACCCGCTGCTGCGGCCCGAGGCCGCGGCCGCCGAGCAGGACCCGGAGCAGATCTTCCAGGCGGTGCTTTCGGTCATCGCAAAGTGCGTGAAGGACAGCAAGGCCGCGCCCGCCGAAGTGCTCGCCGTGTCCTTCAGCGCGGCAATGCACAGCCTGATCCTGGTCGACGGTGCGGGCACGCCCATCACCCACAGCATCACCTGGGCCGACCACCGCGCCTCGGCCTGGGCCGAGCGCATCCGCAGCGAATGGGACGGCGACGCAATCTACCGCCGCACCGGCACGCCGATCCATCCGATGTCGCCGCTCGCCAAGCTGGTGTGGCTGCGGCACGAGCGCCCCGAGCTCTTCGCGCGTGCCGCGCGCTTCGTCGGCATCAAGGAGTACGTGTTCTTCCGGCTCTTCGGGCAATGGAAGATCGATCACTCGATTGCCTCGGCCACCGGGCTCTTCAACATCGAGCGGCTCGACTGGGACGAAGGCGCACTGGCGCTCGCCGGCGTGCGCGCCGAACAGCTCCCGCAGCCGGTGCCGACCACCTGGCATGTCGAGGGCCTCGCGGCCGATGCCGCCACCTTGCTGGGCCTGGCGCGCGACACGCCCTTCGTCATCGGCGCCAACGACGGCGTGCTGTCCAACCTTGGCGTGAACGCGGTGGCGCCCGGAGAGGTCGCCGTGACCATCGGCACCAGCGGCGCGATGCGCACCGTGGTCGACCACCCGATGACCGACCCCGAGGGCCGCACCTTCTGCTATGCGCTCGCAGACCGGCGCTGGGTGGTCGGCGGGCCGGTGAACAACGGCGGCATCATCCTGCGCTGGGTGCGCGACGAGTTCGCCTCGGCCGAGGCCGAGACCGCCAAGCGCCTGGGCATCGACACCTACGAGGTGCTCACGCGCATCGCCGAGCGCGTGTCGGCCGGCTCGGAAGGCCTCGTGTTCCATCCCTTCCTCACCGGCGAACGCGCGCCCTACTGGAACGCCAACCTGCGCGGCTCCTTCTTCGGACTGGGCATCCACCACCGCAAGGAGCACATGATCCGCGCGGTGCTCGAGGGCGTGATCTTCAACCTGTACAGCATCCTGCCCGCGGTCGAATCGATCGCCGGCCGCAGCGCCCGCATCAAGGCCACCGGCGGTTTCGCGCGCTCGGGCATGTGGCGCCAGATGATGGCCGATGTGTTCGACCGCGAAGTGGTGGTGCCGGAGAGCTTCGAGAGCTCCTGCCTCGGCGCCGCCGTGCTCGGGCTCTATGCGCTGGGCCACGTCGATTCGCTCGACGTGGTCGCGGGCATGGTCGGCGCCACGCACCGCCACACGCCCAATGCCAAGAACGCCGCGCTCTACCGGCAGCTGCTGCCGGTGTACCTCTCGCTGCCGCGCAAGCTCGGCGAGGAATACCGCTTGCTCGCCGCGTTCCAGCAGCAGACGGCCGCGCCGCCGCCAGCGCCCCACCGCTGACGGCCTGGGTTCGCCGTCGTCGTCCATCGTCTATCGTCCGTTGGAGATCCGTCTTGCTGAACACGCTCCCGTCCGCCCCCGCCACCCGTCTGCACCGGAACCCCGCCCCGGCGCCGGACACCCGCGCCACGGTCCACCATGAGGCGGCCGCCCTGCCCCCGGCCCCCCGGCACGATCCACGCTGCCTGCATGACCACGAGCTGCACCTGATCGGCGCCATGCCCGCGCGTCTGCGCATCGGCAGCGGCGCGGACGAAGAGGTTCTCAGTCTGGCGCCCGGCACTGTCGTTCTGCTCGGCCCTCGCCTGCCGCACAGTCTCGCGCTCGAGCATCGAAGCCCGGCCAGCGGCCATCCGGACGGCCTGGTGCTGCGCTTCGGTGAAGAGCCGCTGCGCCGCGGCAGAGAGCTCTTTCCCGAACTCGGCGACGCGCAACCGCTCCTGGCTCGCGCCCGGCAATGCGTGCAGTTCGTCGGCCTTGGCGCAGGCACGCTCACGCGCCTGCGCCGTATCGAGACGCTGAGCGGCCTCGCGCGGTTCTCCGAATTCATCGCGCTGCTGAACGAGCTCGCGCAATGGACCGACTACCGCGTGCTCGCCGGCGCCGCCCTGCCCGACGGCGGCGCCGACGAACCCGGCCGCGCGTGGCGCATCCACAAGGCGCTCGACTACATCCGCGACAACTACGCCGAGGAGCTGTCCCTGGCCAAGGTCGGAGCAATCGTGGGCATGCGCGCGAATGCCTTCGCACGCAGTTTCCGCCGCGCCGTCGGCCAGACCTTCACCGACTTCGTGATCGGCCTGCGCGTGGCAAAGGCCTGCCGCCTGCTGGCATCGACGCGCCAGCACGTGAGCAGCATCTGCTACGAGGTGGGCTTCAACAACATCTCGAATTTCAACCGGCACTTCCGGCGGATCCAGGGAATGACGCCGGGCGAGTTCCGCGCTCGCCAATAGGCCATGTTCGTGCCATTGGCGGCATGCGGTGCGCCGCCAGGCAGGAAATTCACCCCGGAAAGATGGCGTCGAGGCGACATCGGCCGCCGCGCCGCCCTGAACCCTTACTGGTTGCCGACGATGGCGAACAATGCGCCACGGGTTGCCGGGTCCGCCATGTATTTGGTGTAGAGCGGCGACATCTTTCGGATGTAGGGGGAAAAGTCCTGCACGTTTGCAAACTGGACGCCCTCTTTTGTCACCGCGGCACGCGCAGCGACGATGCGTTTCTCCCAGAGCTCGCGCATCAGGATCGCCGATTTCTTTCCGGCTTTCTGGAACACGGCCTGTTCCTCGGCGCTGAGCCGGCTCCACAGCTTGCTGGACACGACCAGTGCTTCGGGAGAGATCATGTGGCTGTCCAGCAGCATGTATTTGGCCGCCTTGTAGTGGCCGGTCGCTTCGTACGAGGCCATATTGCCTTCGGCACAGTCGATGGTGCCCTTCTGGAATCCGTCGAGCACTTCCTTGTAAGGCACAACCACCGGAATGGCGCCCAACAATTTGACCATCTCGATGTACACCTCGGATTGCTGCACCCGGACTCTTTGCCCGACCAGGTCGTCGCGCTTGGTCATCAGCTTGTTGGCGCAGTAGAACGAGCGGGCGCCGCCGTCATACCAGCCAAGCACCACATAGCCCGAAGCCTTCAGGGCCTCCGCCAGGCGCGCCCCCGTCTCACCATCCAGGTAGCGAAACATGTGGGCCGAGTCGGTGAACAAGAATGGAAGATTGAAGGCCTTCAGACCCGGTGCAGCCTCGGACAGCGGCGCCGAATTGAACTCGGCGACATCGATCTCGCCGGCCTTGAGCATCGCGACCGCCTTGGTCTGGTCACCCAGCACGGCGTTGGAAAACAACTCGATCTTGTATTTTCCTTTGGTGGCCGTATCCACTTCCTGGATGAAGCTCTTCATGGCCTCCGTGACCGGATAGCCGTCGGGGTGAGTGTTCCAGGCCCGCAAGGAGGTAGGTTGGGCTTCAGCGACAGAACCTGCCAGACAGAGAGTGGTCACAACAAAACTGCAGAAGCCTGAACGCATGATTACGCCCCGTAACAAATGTGTTGCGCAGATTAGCAGAGAGGGTTACCAGAGTCCTGACGATTTGGTCAGGTTGGTCGCTTTTTTAATAAATTAGTACCCCTTTACAGCCTGACTCGCGTGGAGTATGCCGTGCGAGTCAGGCTGGCCTCGCTGGTTGTGAGAAGGCCGGTTGCCCAGCGTAAGACAACGAAAATGCGGGATTCGAACGGCCAGCCTGCGCGTTAGTCGGTGGAGTTCGACAACCCGCGATTCCGACCCTCCGCTCCTCGAAACGGCGTCCATGAAGCCAGGCCCGGATGGTTCGCTCACCCTTGCCCAGGTGAAGCGCCTGGGCGCCATCGGCAACCGAGCATCGAAGCCCTCAGCCAGCGAATGTCCATGAGTCGATTGGACGTAGCCAGATTCGCCGAAGCCTGCTTGCTCCTTCGAGTCCACGAGAGCCACGACGAGACGCGATCGTCCGTCGAGTAGCTGCATCTATGCCATTCGTCATTTAGCCTGATTTCAGCTGTTTGACATATATCTGGATTCGAGATAAATTGCAAATATCATAAATACGGCTAAGTCATGGACGCACTTCCCGCCCAAACTCTGGTATCTGACGATCAGTTGGGGCAGCTGCTGCGCAGCGCGCGCAAACGACTGAAGTTGAACCAGACGGCCATCGGCGCCAAGCTGAATCTCAGTCAGAACCGGGTTTCCTACCTCGAACTCCATCCTGGCGAACTGAGCTTCAAGCAGCTCCTGAGCTGGTGCTCAACGCTCGGCCTCGAGTTGAAGCTGGGCGCGCGCGGCGCGGCGGCGGTCAAGCCACGCACGACGGAGTGGTGAGATGGGCCGTCGATCACACAGTCAGTCCCTCGGCCTCTGGTCCAACGGCGAGCGCGTCGGCCGCTGGACGATCCCTGCGCGCGGCGAGATGGAGCTTCACTACGACGATGCCTGGGTTCGCTCAGATGTCGGCCGACCGCTGTCGCTGTCTCTGCCCTTCAATCCACACAACGAACCAGTCAAAGGGCCCGCCGTAGAGCATTACTTCGACAACCTGCTGCCCGACAGCAATGCCATTCGCAAGCGCGTGGCCGCGCGCTTCAAGACGGGCTCGGTCGACGCCTTCGACCTTCTACGCGCCATCGGGCGCGACTGCGTGGGTGCCATTCAACTGCTCGATGAGGCCGAGACACCGACGGCAGTCGATCAGGTGGAGGCGGTGCCCGTCGACGACGAGTCCATCGAGCGACACCTGCTGAGCGTCGTCAACCTCGACAAGTTCGACGCGTCGCTCGACCCGGACGACGACTTCCGCATTTCGCTGGCCGGTGCGCAGGAAAAGGACGCCTACTTGTGGTGGAACGGCGCTTGGCACAAACCTCGGGGCGCTACGCCGACCACGCACATTTTCAAGCTCCCACTGGGCCTGATTGGCGGGCTCCAGGCCGACTTCTCTACCTCTGTGGACAACGAGTGGCTATGCCTGAAGCTGCTGCAGGCCTACGGGCTACCCACAGCAGACGCGACCATCACATCGTTCGGGAAACAGCGCGTCCTTGTGGTCGAACGGTTTGACAGGCGGTTTTCGAACGGCCGCCTCCTGCGACTGCCCCAGGAGGACTTTTGCCAAGCCACGGGGACCTCGCCCCTGGTGAAGTACGAAAACGAAGGCGGCCCCGGCCTGCGCAAGCTCTTTTCGCTGCTGCAGCAGTCCGCAACTGCTGCGGATGACATGCGCACCTTGATGGCTTCACAGGTCCTTTTTTGGCTGCTGCGCGCACCGGACGGACACGCGAAAAACTTCAGTATCCACCTGCTGGCCGGCGGCGGTTTTCAGCTGACGAAGATGTATGACGTGATGTCGGCCTACCCTATTCTCGGTAACGGCCCAAACCGGTGGTCGCCACGCGATATCAAGATGGCGATGGCGCTTCTCGGCAAGAACAAGCACTACGCCATGGCCGCCATCCAGCGCCGGCACTTCAACAGCACCGCCCAGCAGGTGGGCTATGGCCACGACGCCGAAGCAATCATCCAGCAGCTGATCGAACGCACGCCAGGCGCTGTCAGCGAAGTGCAGGCGCAACTGCCGAAGGATTTCTCGCCATGGGTGGCCGAGCGCGTGCTAGGGGGGCTGCAGGCCGCGGTGGATACGCTCAAGAGCATGCCTTCAAACTGACCCCCTTGCAGGTGGAACGAGGCCCCGCGCCCTTGTGCAGAAGCAGGCTGTAAGTTGGCAGGAGGGATGGTGCGACAGTCACGAATATCCAGGACTTCGGCACTTGAGTTGGATGATCTCAAACCCCGGCTTGCACAGCATGGCGGCCTGCCGCTTTGTCGCTGCGGCCGGCCCACTCCCCGGATTCAATGCTTCGCGACGAGACGGGACGCCCGTCCCAGCGGCTTAGCCCAGCGCGTCGTTCACCTGCTCGCGGAACTCGGTCAGGCTGACCGCCGCGCCGATCTCCCGCGGCAGCGCGTCGCGCACCGAGAACACGCCGAGGATCTTCGTTCCCGCCACCAGCGGCAAATGGCGGAAGCCCCGTTCGAGCATCAGCACCACGGCGTCGGACACCAGCGTTTCGGGCGGCACGCAAATGGGGTTGGGCGTCATGACTTCGCGCACCGCCGTGCGGTCGGGGTCGAGCCCCCGGGCCAGCACGCGGGTCATCAGGTCGCGCTCGGTCAGGATGCCCAGCAGCATGTCGGGCAGCTCCAGCACGAGCACGCTGCCGCAGTTGGCGCGCGTCATCACGCATGCGGCATCGCGCGCGCTGGCCTGCGGACCCAGGCTGATCACGTGCGTGCGGGAGATGGATTGGAAAACGGTGCGCTCGGCCATGGTGCGCCCTCCGGAAGGAACGTGAATGGTGCCCCTGTCCGCCGCTCAGCGCAAGGAGGCGTTGAGCCGCGCGAGCGCCTCGGCGCCGGGACACAGCTCGGCCGGCCCCAGCGCATTGAGCGGCCGGTCGCTGGTGTTGAGCGCGGTGTGCAGGTCGCTGGCCAGCGGATCGACGAAGAGCAGCCCAGTCACCACCTCACCCATCTCCTGGTGCCGCTGCATGTGGGCCATGGCGGCATGGCGGTCGCCGGGGTCATAGCCGGGATGCAGGCTGCGCAGGCGCAGCAGCGTGCCGTCGTGCTGGCGCACGTCGACCACTTCGCCCGGCCCCATGTCGACGGTGATCTCCTCCCGTCCGCTGATGAAGTCGATGCGGCTCACCGCCTCGTTGTGCTCGCGCACGTAGTCGTAGCTCTTGGTGCTGCCCGGGTGGTTGTTGAAGGCGACGCAGGGGCTGATCACGTCGATGAACGCAGCGCCGCCGTGGCTGATCGCGCCCTTGATCAGCGGCACCAGCTGCGCCTTGTTCCCCGAAAAGCCGCGCCCCACGTAGCTGGCGCCCAACTGCAGCGCCATGGCCACCAGGTCCACCGGGCTGTCGGTGTTGACCACGCCCTTCTTGCTCTTGGAGCCCTGGTCGGCGGTGGCCGAGAACTGGCCCTTGGTCAGGCCATAGACCCCGTTGTTCTCCACGATATAGGCCATGCGCACGCCGCGCCGCATGGCGTGGGCGAACTGGCCCAGGCCGATGGAAGCCGAATCGCCGTCGCCCGAGACGCCCAGGTACAGCAGGTCGCGGTTGGCCAGGTTGGCGCCGGTCAGCACGCTGGGCATGCGGCCGTGCACCGTGTTGAAGCCATGCGACGCGCCCAGAAAATAATCGGGCGTCTTGGAGCTGCAGCCGATGCCCGAGAGCTTGGCCACGCGGTGCGGTTCGATGTCCAGCTCCCAGCAGGCCTCGATGATGGCGGCGGAGATCGAGTCGTGGCCGCAGCCGGCGCACAGCGTGGAGATCTTGCCCTCGTAGTCGCGCCGCGTGTAGCCGACCTTGTTGGTGGCCAGCGTCGGGTGGTGCAGCCGGGGCTTGGCGAGGTAGGTCATGCGGGTTCCTTCGTATCGGCGGCGCCCGACGCTTGCGTCTTGTGCACATGCGTGCCGATGGCCTCGACGATGAAGCGCGCCGTGATGGGCGTGCCGTCGAAATGCAGCACCCGCACCAGCCGGGCGGGATCGATGTCCAGCTCGTTGACCAGCAGGCTGCGCATCTGGGCGTCGCGGTTCTGTTCGACCACGAACACCTGCCTGTGCCGCGCCAGGAACTGCACCACGCTGTCCGGGAACGGAAAGGCGCGCAGCCGCAGCGCATCGAGGTGGATGCCGCGTGCTTCCAGCGCCTGCAGCGCCTCGTGCATGGCCGGGCTGGTCGATCCGAAATAGATCACGCCCAGCTCGGTCTTCTCGGCGGCCGGATGCAGCACCGGCTGCGGCACCAGCGTGGCCGCGGTCGCGAACTTCTTCAGCAGCCGCTCCATGTTGTAGATGTAGTCGGGCCCGCGCTCCGAATAGCGGGCGTAGGCGTCGCGCGTCGTGCCGCGCGTGAAGTAGCTGCCCTTGGTCGGATGCGTGCCCGGCAGCGTGCGCCAGGGAATGCCGTCGCCGTCCACGTCCTTGTAGCGGCCGAAGTCGCGGCCGGCCTCGAGCTCTTCGGCGCTCATGACCTTGCCGCGGTCGTAGGCCACGCTGTCGTCCCAGGCAAAGGGTGCGCACAGGCGCTGGTTCATGCCGATGTCCAGGTCCGTCATCAGGAACACCGGCGTCTGCAGACGGTCGGCCAGGTCCAGCGCCGCCGCTGCCTGCTCGAAGCACTCGTGCGGGTCCTCGGGAAACAGCAGCACGTGCCTGGTGTCGCCGTGCGAAGCGTAGGCGCAGGCGAGGATGTCGGCCTGCTGCGTGCGCGTGGGCATGCCGGTGGAAGGGCCGCCGCGCTGCACGTCGATGATCGTGACCGGAATCTCGGCAAAGTAGGCCAGGCCGATGAACTCGGACATCAGCGAAATGCCCGGACCCGAGGTCGCCGTGAACGCGCGCGCGCCGTTCCAGCCGGCGCCGACCACCATGCCGATGGAAGCCAGCTCGTCCTCCGCCTGCACGATGGCGAAGCGGTGCTGGCCGGTGGCCGGGTCCACGCGGAATTTGGTGCAGTACTTCTGGAAGGCCTCGGCCACCGAGGACGACGGCGTGATCGGATACCAGGCCGCGACCGTGGCGCCCCCATACACGCAGCCCAATGCCGCGGCGCTGTTGCCGTCCACGAAGATGCGGTTGCCCACCTTGTCGGCCCGCCGAACCCGAAGACCGAGCGGCTCGAGGTTTTCCCTTGCAAAGTCGCAGCCCAGGTGCAGCGCCTGCACATTGGAGGCCAGCAGCTTCTCCTTGCCCTTGTACTGCTCGCCGAACAGCTTCTCGACCACCTCGGGCTCGATGCCGAGCAGGATGGCCAGGGCGCCCACGTAGACGATGTTCTTGAACAGCTGGCGCTGCCGCGGGTCGTGATAGACCGCGTTGCAGATCTCGGTCAACGGCATGCCGATCACGCGGATGTCGTCGCGGAACTTCGAAGGCGGCAGCGGCCGCGTGCTGTCGTAGAACAGATAGCCGCCCGGCTCCAGCTCGGCCAGGTCGGCGTCCCAGGTCTGCGGGTTCATCGCCACCATCATGTCGGTGCCGCCACGCCGCCCCAGATGGCCCGCTTCGGTCACGCGCACCTCGTACCAGGTCGGCAGGCCCTGGATGTTGCTCGGGAAGATGTTGCGCGGACTCACCGGCACGCCCATGCGCAGGATGGCCTTGGCGAACAGCTCGTTGGCCGAGGCCGACCCCGAGCCGTTGACGTTGGCGAACTTGATGACGAAATCGTTGACCGCTTCGATGGGGATGACCCCCACGCTCGCCACTTCGTGCGCTTCGCTGCCCCCCGAGGGGGCCTTCGCGCCTTCGGGCGGCCGTACGGCGCTCATCGGGCCACCCCCTGCCCCGCCGGCGTCATCTTCAGCAGGAACTTCTGCATGTCCCACGCCCCCGTGGGACAGCGTTCGGCGCACAGGCCGCAGTGCAGGCAGACGTCCTCGTCCTTGACCATCACGCGGCCTGTCTTGAGCCCGCCGGACACGTACAGGTCCTGCGCGAGGTTGAGTGCCGGCGCCTTGAGCCGGGGCCGCAACTCCGCTTCCTCGCCATTGACCGTGAAGTTGATGCAGTCCATGGGGCAGATGTCCACGCAGGCATCGCATTCGATGCATGCGGCCTCGGTGAACACGGTCTGCACATCGCAGTTCAGGCAGCGCTCGGCCTCCTTGAAGGCCATGGCGGCGTCGAAGCCCAGCTCCACCTCCACCCGGATGCTGGCCAGCGCCGTCTCGGCCTTGGCCCACGGCACCTTGTAGCGCAGGTCGTTGGAGGTGTCGTTGTCGTAGCTCCACTCGTGGATGCCCATCTTCTGCGACACCAGGTTGGTCATGGGCGCCGGGCGCACATAGACCGGCTCGGCGCGCAACAACTTGTCGATCGACACCGCCGCCTCGTGGCCGTGGGCCACGGCCGTGATGATGTTCTTGGGGCCGAAGGCCGCATCGCCGCCGAAGAGCACATGGGGCACCGTCGATTGGAAGGTGTTCTTGTCGAGCACCGGCAGGCCCGACTTGTCGAAGGCAATGCCGCAATCGCGCTCGATCCACGGGAAGGCGTTCTCCTGGCCGACCGCCACCAGCACCTCGTCGCATTCGAACCAGGCGTCCGGCTCGCCGGTGGGCACCAGCGTGCGGCGCCCTTGCGCGTCGTACTCGGCGCGGACCACCTCGAAGGTCATGCCCAGCAGCCGGCCCTCCTCGTGCACGAAAGCCTTGGGCACGTGGAAGTCGATGATCGGAATGCCTTCGTGCTGCGCGTCTTCCTTCTCCCATGGCGAGGCCTTCATTTCCGCAAAGCCGCTGCGCACGATGACCTTCACGTCGGTGCCGCCCAGGCGGCGGGCCGACCGGCAGCAGTCCATCGCCGTGTTGCCGCCGCCCAGCACGATCACGCGCTGTCCGATGCGGCTGACGTGGCCGAAGGACACTGAATTGAGCCAATCGATGCCGATGTGGATGCTGGCCGCCGCTTCGCGGCGCCCGGGAACGTCCAGGTCGCGCCCGCGCGGCGCGCCGCAGCCGACGAAGATCGCGTCCCACCCCTCGGCCATCAATGCCTTCATCGAGCCGATGCGCTCGCCGCCGCGGAACTCGACGCCCAGGTCCAGGATGTAGCCGGTTTCCTCGTCGATCACCGACTCCGGCAGCCGAAAGCGCGGGATCTGCGTGCGGATGAAGCCGCCGGCCTTGGCCCCCTCGTCGAACACCGTCACCTCGTAGCCCAGCGGCGCCAGGTCGCGCGCCACAGTGAGCGAGGCCGGCCCCGCACCGATGCAGGCGACACGCTTGCCGTTCTTCGGTGCGAGCTTGGGCATGCGTGCGCGCACGTCGTCCTTCATGTCGGCCGCCACGCGCTTGAGGCGGCAGATGGCCACCGGCTCGGGGTTCTTCGAGTTACTTTCCTCCACCCGCCCGCGCCGGCAGGCCGGCTCGCAAGGCCGGTCGCAGGTGCGCCCCAGGATGCCGGGAAAGACGTTGGAGACCCAGTTGATCATGTAGGCGTCGCTGTAGCGGCCCTGCGCGATCATGCGGATGTATTCGGGGACGGGGGTGTGCGCCGGGCAGGCGTACTGGCAATCGACGACCTTGTGGAAATAGGCCGGGTTGGCAATGTCGGTTCGCTGCAAGGCGTGCCTCCTGACGGTCGCCCGGAGCCCCGGAGGGGCCGGCGAGCGGCGCTTCGGCGAGTATGCGCCGCGCCGGCCGCCGCAGGGCCTTGGTGAAATCCCGCAGGTCGCCCCGCTACCGGCGATACATGTAGGCCTGCCCTTCGACGCCGTGTCCGAGGTGCGTGGCAGCCGACGAGACCGGGTCGAGCCTGCAGCACGCCTCGACCGAATCGGCATGCGATTGCGGCACCACGATCATGACTTCGGACACGCCCGAATCGAAGGCGTAGTCGACCAGGACATCGGCGACCTGCGTCAGCAGCTCTGCGGAGGCATGCGCCTCGTTCAGCGTCACGCAGACATGCCCGATGCCCGCGACGGCCGCGGCATGCGGCTCGAGGATTGCATTGGCCATGCCGATGCGCTCGCCGTCGTCGGAGAGGACGTCGAAGAAGACCACGGGCGCGCCGGTGGCCACGAAGGTCTTCTGCGAGCGGGCGGCGATCTGGAACCCCTCGCCCACCATCCTGGCCGGAAGACCGATCTCTTCCTGCGGCGCCGGGGCACGAAGCAACGAACGGGCTGGACTGGTCATGATGAGAGCTCCATCGGCGAGCCATTTCCTGCACGGACCAAAAGCATAATCCCGCGCGCCGCGCATGTCATCTGGCAAACTGTCACGCGCACGGCACAGCTGCAACCGATCCGGACTCATCGAGAAACCATGAAGGCGCAAGAACGCGAAAAGCTTCTCGAGGCGCTGCAGGCTCGCTTCGAGAAGCACATGCACCGGCATCAGGCCATCGCGTGGGCCGGCGTGCGAAGCCGGCTCGAGGCCCATCCCGGCGCGCTGAAATCGCTGCGCGAAATGGAAGCCACGGGCGGCGAGCCCGACGTCATCGGCCGCGACGAAAAAACCGGCCTCCTCACGTTCTGCGATTGCTCCGCGGAGACGCCCGCAGGCCGCAGGAGCCTCTGCTACGACCGTGAAGCGCTCGACGCCCGCAAGGAACACAAGCCCGAGAGCAGCGCGGTCGAGATGGCCGCGGCCATGGGCATCGAGCTTCTCACCGAGGCGCAGTACCGGGCGCTGCAGACGCTCGGCGAATTCGACCTCAAGACCTCGAGCTGGATCAGGACACCACCTGAGATCAGGGCGCTCGGCGGCGCCCTCTTCGGCGACCGGCGCTATGGCCGGGTGTTCGTCTATCACAACGGCGCGCAGTCGTACTACGCGGCCAGGGGCTTGCGCGGAGCGCTTCGGGTGTGAGGCCGCCCCTGGTGTCCAGCCGCCCGCCTACTACCTGCAAGCGAAGCTGGCCGCCGATTCGAGGTCGCCGCCGACATAGGTCGCCACCTTCGGGTAGGGGCACAGGGGCCGCGTCCGCGCGGCCGACCAGCCGGCGGGCAGCTCCGCGTTGACCACATTGGCACCCGCCCCGCGCGCGGTGGCGACCACCGAATCCGGCGCCTTGCCCTTCTCCACCCAGGCGACCAGCGGCGTGAGCATGTCGAACTGGTCCGTCGCCGGGCCCCGTCCGCAGTGGTTCATGCCGGGCACCGGGAAGAAGCGCGCAAAGCCGGAGGCATCGCCGCCATTGGCCGCGCGCAGCTCCTCGTACCAGCGCGTCGTGTCGTCCGACGAGAACACCGCGTCGCTGGTGCCGTGGTAGACCATGAGCTTGCTGCCGCGGTCGCGCAGCGCCGCGAGGTTGCTCGGGTTCGGCGGCGTCATGAAGGACATGGCCGATTCCGTGTAGAGCGCCGTGGTCGCGAAGATGGCCGGCGCATCGGCGTCCATGCTGAAGCCCAGCGCAAAGTCGATGCCCGAGGGGCGGCTCGTGCCCAGCGGCGGCGAGCTGAACACGAAACCGACCGCGGCCGTGTCCAGGTTCTGCGAGTTGGAGAACTTCCATTGCCGCCAGTCGGCGCCGTTGATGCCCGCGTCATAGGGAAAGCCGCTGTAGAGCGCGGTGCCCGCGGTGTTGCGCGCACCGCTGAAGACGTTGTCGAGCACAGTCTTCTGTGCGGCCGTGAGGCAGCTGCCGTCGCGCGCGCCGCTGCAGGTGGGCACGTCGGTGGCCAGCTTGAAGACCGTCTTGCACGCCTGCACGTTCGCGATGATGCCGTCGGCCGCGCCGTCCAGTGCGTCGCATTTGGACCGCACCGCGCCGGCGACCGTGTCCATCTCCGCCTGCGTGAAGGCCGTCTGCAGGTCCGGCTTGCCCGCCGAGGTGTTGGCGGTCGTCACCTGGGCGTACTGCTGCACGCCGTAGAGCTGCGCGACCGCGGCCTTCGGCAGGTTGAAACCGGGGTCGCCCGCCAGGATGCCGTCGTACGCGTTGGCGGACCGCGCGGCCGCCACCATCGCATGGCGGCCGCCGTTGGAGCAGCCGCCGAAATAGGAGCGGTCGGCCGCGCGGCCATAGGCCTTGGCGATCAGGTTCTTGGCCATGGGCGTGAGCTGCGCGACCGCGTTGTAGCCGTAGTCCAGGCGCGCCTGCGGATCGATGCCGAAGACCGGGATCTGCGCGCCCGAGTGGCCCGCATCGGCGCTGATCACGGCAAAGCCCATGTGCAGCGCCGTGGTGGTGGGCGACCCTCCCCCGACGCTGCCCGATGCCGGCGCCACGTTCCCGTCCAGCCCGCCGTTGGCCTGGTAGAAGAAGCGCCCGTTCCAGTCGACCGGCAGGCGCATCTCGAAGCCGATCGCATAGGTGCGGCCGTCGACGCTGCTGGTGCGTTCGTTCATCTTTCCCTGCACCAGGCAATGCGCTGGCGTGGGCGTGCTCACGCCGGCCACGGTGAACGTGCCGGCCGCCACGGAAGTGATGCTGGTGTAGGCCGTGCCGCTGAAGGCGGCCTTGCCCGCAAGATCGCTGCACGACTGCAGCGTGCCGGGACGAGCCTCCGGCGAAGAGGTGGGCGGCGGGACCACGGGCGCCGGGGCCGGCGTGTCAGGTGCGGCCGGAACAACCGGCAGGAACGAAATGCCACTCCCACCGCCACCGCCACCTCCACCGCACGCCGCCAGCAACGCGGCCGCACCCACCACGGCCCATGCCGGCCGCCATGACGATGACACGATGTGATCCATGCTTGTCTCCTCGGCCGGCGGCGTTTCGTCGGCCTTAAAGGTTATTGAAGATAACCAATGTAGTTTTAATCAATAACCAAAAAACGAGGAAAAACCCGGATGCCAAGGATTCGAGCCCGAGGCCGAAGCAATAAGTGTTAGTTCGACCGCGACCCCCTACAAGCGTTACTTCAAGGCGGCCGACTTGCAGCTGCCGCGCGATACGTTGAAAGACAAGGACGTGTCGGTGAGCCTGGCGCTCTACTGCGTATGAGCTGCTTTACTCGGGCGTCTCTCGGCTTGCCGCGCCGTTCTGATGGGCCAAGCAACTGCGCGAGGGACGGGCATAGCCAGCCTCAGCGCAGGCACGCAGGCGAGCTGCGCGAGTTCCCGACAGGTGCAGCGTCATCCTTGGCGATCAGATTCCGGCTGAATTGCCAGGCACACGAGCAGGCGCACATCGCCTTGCGCAAAATCGTTGTCGAACCAGAACGCTTCGATGCGTTCGCGGTCTGAGGCAAAGTTGCGCGCGTAGTGCACGCGCCAGCGACGCCCTCTTCTTTGCGGCCAGCCGTTTCAGCCGGCAGTGCCGCCGGAACGCGCTTTGCGCTTCAGTTTCAGCTCCGCCAGACCTTCCAGCGCATCGACCGTGCGGCCGGCCTGCACATCCGCCAATCCCTGATCGACCTCGTCCAGCAACAGCAGGTGGTAGACCGATGCATCGTCTTCCCAGGCGCACTGGACTGCCCGATGTGTTGAATATCGGTCATGCAGGACGGCTGGCAAGACCGCGCTTCCCACCTCACACCACCGGCGGCAACCGATCCAGCAGCTTGTCGAGCGTGATCGGATAGTTGCGCACCCGCACGCCGGTGGCGTTGTAGACCGCATTGGCCACCGCGGCCGCGACGCCGCAAATGCCCAGTTCCCCGACCCCCTTGGCTTTCATCGGCGAGGAGATCGGGTCCGTCTCGTCCAGGAAGATCACCTCCTGGTGGGGGATGTCGGCATGCACCGGCACCTCGTAGCCCGCCAGGTCGTGGTTGACGAAGAAGCCATGCCGCTTGTCGAGCGCCAGGTCCTCCATCAGCGCCCCGCCGACGCCCATCGTCATCGCTCCGATCACCTGGCTGCGGGCGGACTTGGGATTGAGGATGCGCCCGGCGGCGCACACCGCGAGCATGCGCCGAACACGGATCTCGCCGGTGGCCGCGTCGACGCCGACCTCCACGAAATGCGCGCCGAAGGTGGACTGCTGGTACTTCTTGTCCAGGTCGCCGTACTCGATGCCGTCCTCGGCCGCGAGGCCGTTCGCGCCCGCCGCTTCGGCGAGCGGCACCGCACGCTCGCCGGCGCGCACCATGCCGTCCGAGAACTCCGCGTCGGCCGCGGAGAAGCCCAGCTTGCTCGCCACCGCTTCGCGCAGCTTCATGCACGCCGCATAGACGCCCGAGGTCGAATTGTTGCCACCCCATTGCCCGCCGGAGCCGGACGACACGGGATAGGCCGAGTCGCCCAGGCGCACGAGCACCCTGTCGAGCGGCACCCCCATCGTCTCGGCGGCGGTCTGCGCGATGATGGTGTACGACCCGGTGCCGATGTCGGTCATGTCGGTTTCCACCGTGACCATGCCCCGGTTGTCCAGGCGCACGCGCGCGGCCGACTTCATCAAGAGGTTGTTTCGGAACGCCGCGGCGACGCCCATTCCCACGAGCCAGCGCCCGTCGCGCTGCTGTCCGGGTGCCGCGTTGCGCTTGCTCCAGCCGAAGCGCTCGGCCCCCGTGCGCAGGCATTCGATCAGCCTGCGCTGGGAAAAGGGACGCTCGGGCTTCTCCGGGTCGACCTGCGTGTCGTTAAGCACCCGAAACTCGACCGGGTCGAGCGCGAGCTTCTCCGCCATCTCGTCCATCGCGATCTCCAGCGCCATCATGCCCGGCGCCTCGCCCGGCGCGCGCATGGCGTTGCCCTCGGGCAGATCGAGCACGGCCAGCCGCGTGGTCGTCAGGCGGTTGGCGCCGGCATACAGCAGCCGGGTCTGGTTGACCGCGGTTTCGGGCTGTCCGTCCGGCAGGTCGCCGGACCAGCCTTCGTGCGCGATGGCGGTGATCTTGCCGTCCCTCGCGGCGCCGATGCGGATGCGCTGGATGGTCGCCGGCCGGTGCGTGGTGTTGTTCATCATCAGGGGCCGCTGCAAGGCCACCTTCACGGGCCGCTTGGCCGCGCGCGCGCCCAGCGCGGCCAGCAGCGCATCCGCGCGCACGAACAGCTTGCCGCCGAAGCCGCCGCCGATGAAGGGCGAAACCAGCCGCACGTTCTCCTTCGGAATGCCGAGCGTCTTGGCGACGTCGCCGACGCCCCAGTCGATCATCTGGTTCGAGGTCCAGATGGTGAGCTTGTCGCCCTTCCACTGCGCAATGGAGGCGTGCGGCTCCATCATGGCGTGCGACTCGTCGGGTGTGGTGTAGGTCGCATCGAGCTGCACGGCGGCCGCGGCGAACACGCCGGGGAAATCGCCTGTCTTCGTCTGCGGCGCGCCGGAAAACGGACTGGGCTTGGGCATCGGCGCCGCATCCTTTTCGGCCGCCAGGTCGAAGCGCCCCGGCGTACGCGCGTACTCGATGCGCAGCAGCTGCGCCGCGGCGCGCGCCTGTTCGAAGCTGCTGGCCACGACGAGCGCGACCGCCTGGTGGTAGTGGTCGATCCCGGGCCCGCCCAGGAGCTTGGCCGTATTGAATTCGCCCTTGCCGAGCTTGCCGGCATTGCGCGCCGTGACGATGGCCAGCACGCCCGGCGCCGCGCGCGCGGCGTTCAGGTCCATCGAGGCGATGCGGCCCTTCGCGATGCCGGCGCCCACCACCCAGCCGTAGGCGGCATTGGGCACCTCGGTGTTGCGTTCATAGGCATAGCGTGCAGTGCCGGTGGTTTTCATCGGGCCGTCGATGCGGTCGGTCGGCTTGCCGATGATCTTGAGCTGGTCGATGGGATTGGTGGTGGCGGGCGTGTCGAATTTCATGATGATCAGCTCCTTGCCTGCACCAGCGCCGCGGCCAGCGTGCGCTCGGACAACGGCAACTTGAATGCGTTCTCGTGCGTCGGCTGCGCGCCGGCCAGCAGTTGCGCGGTCACGGCCTTGGCGCCCTGCGGCATCGCCGCCTCCGCGGCCTCCACGCGCCACGGCTTGTGCGCCACGCCGCCCAGTGCAACGCGGCCCGAGCCATCGCGCTGCACGATGGCCGCAACGGAAACGAGCGCGAAGGCATAGGAGGCGCGGTCGCGCACCTTGCGGTAGATCTGCGTGCCGCCGATGGGCCTGGGCAGCGTGACGCCGGTGATCAGCTCGTCCCGCTCCAGCGCCGTCTCGATGTGCGGCGTGTTGCCGGGCAGGCGGTGGAAGTCGGCAATCGGGATCACGCGCGTGCGGCCATCGGGGCGCACCGTCTCGACCGCCGCGTCGAGCACGCGCATCGCCACGGCCATGTCGCTCGGATTCGTCGCGATGCAGGCCTGGCTCGTGCCGACCACCGCATGCTGGCGCGTGATGCCGCCGATGGCGCTGCAGCCGCTGCCGGGCTGGCGCTTGTTGCAGGGCTGGGCGGTGTCGTAGAAGTAGGGGCAGCGCGTGCGCTGCAGCAGGTTGCCCGCGGTCGTGGCCTTGTTGCGCAACTGGCCGGAGGCGCCGGCCAGCAGCGCGCGCGACAGCACGCCGTAGTCGCGCCGCACGCGCTCGTCGGCGGCCAGGTCGGTGTTGCGCACCAGCGCGCCGATGCGCAGGCCGCCTTCGGGCGTGGCTTCGATCCGGTCCAGCGCCAGGCCGTTCACGTCGACCAGGTGCGGCGGCGCCTCGATCTGCAGCTTCATCAGGTCCAGCAGGTTGGTGCCGCCGGCAATGAACTTGCCACCGGGGCTGCGCGCGACCGCGGCCGCGGCCTGCGCCGGCGACTGCGCTTTCTCATAGGTGAACGGCTTCATGTGCGGCTCCCGGCCACCTCGGTGATGGCATCGACGATGTTGGAGTAGGCGCCGCAGCGGCAGATGTTTCCGCTCATGCGCTCGCGCAGCTCTTCGGCCGACAGCAGAGGACGCGCGGTGAGATCGGCGCTCGCGTGGCTCGGCACCCCACGCTTGATTTCGTCGAGCACGGCCACCGCCGAGCAGATCTGGCCGGGCGTGCAATAGCCGCACTGGTAGCCGTCGTGCTTGACGAAGGCGGCCTGCAGCGGATGCATGTTCTGCGGCGTGCCCAGGCCCTCGATGGTGGTGACCTGCCCGCCGTCATGCATGACGGCGAGCGTCAGGCAGGAATTGATCCGCCTTCCGTCGGCAATGACCGTGCAGGCGCCGCACTGGCCGTGGTCGCAGCCCTTCTTGGTGCCGGTGAGGTTCAGGTGCTCGCGCAGCGCATCG
The DNA here is from genome assembly GCF_030815975.1 of Variovorax paradoxus. Taxonomy (NCBI): domain Bacteria; kingdom Pseudomonadati; phylum Pseudomonadota; class Betaproteobacteria; order Burkholderiales; family Comamonadaceae; genus Variovorax; species Variovorax paradoxus. Next base: position 728,339 of record NZ_JAUSXL010000001.1, on the reverse strand, counting down.
AGCAAGGTGGTGCGCGTATCGAGCTGGAGCGAATGAGCCTGCCCGTTGACGTTCAGCGAAAGCTTCACGCGCGGTCCTGCCGCCGCCGCGGGCGCAGCCTGCGCCGCCTCGGCAGGCGCAGAAGAAGAAACCGCCGCAGCGGTGGCGGCGCCGGCGATGAGCGCGTCGCGCCGCGAGATCAAGGGGGTCGTGGGACTGTCCATGTCGGCTCCAGTGGTTCGAAGTTCGGGTACGTCGGCCATCGTTGCTGATATCACGAGCCATCGGCGGTCGCAATAGGAGAAGGGAGGCGGTGCACCTGCGAACAGTTTCATCGTGTCTTTGGCTCCTCATTTTTCTAGCGCCATGCGGGGATGGATAGCGCATTTCGCTTCTTTTCTTGCCCAATCCGCTGAGGTCGCAACCTCCTGTGAACGGAAGTCTTATGCCAGGCTCGCCAGCCCTTGCCTCTGCGCACCGGTGCCCCTGGCGGTCTCTCGCAGCACCTCGATGTCTCGCTTGGGCGGGGCACCGAACAACCGGCTGTACTCGCGGCTGAATTGGGAGGGACTTTCGTAGCCGACCCTGAACGCCGCACCCGCCGCATCGAAGTGTTCGCTCAGCATCAGTCGTTTCGCTTCGTTCAACCGCAGCCATTTTTGATACTGCAACGGGCTCATCGCGGTGAGCTGGCGAAAGTGGTGATGGAAGGTGGGTGCACTCATCTGTATGCGCGCTGCGAGTTCGTCGATGCGAAGCGGCAGGGCGTAGTTCAGCTTCAGCCAGTCGATGGCCCGCGCGATCCGGTAGCCCTGCCCGTCCACCGAGGCGATCTGCCGCAGCCTCGCGGCCTGGTCGCTCATCAGCAGCCGGTAGTGGATCTCGCGCTGGATCAGCGGTGCGAGCACGGGAATCGCGTGGGGCTCGTCCAGCAGCTCGAGCAGGCGCACGAACGGGTTCAGGATCGCAGGCGTTGCCGCGCCGATGCCCACCCCCACGCCGATCGGACGGTCGCGCGGCGGCGGCAGGCCGCCCTGTGCGATCAGCTCGGCCAGCATGCGCACATCGAGCTTCAGCATCAGACCCAGGCAGGGCTGCCCGGGGCTTGCCACCTTCACCTCCGAATTGGCAGGCACGTTCAGCGAGGTGATGAGGAAACGCGAGGTGTCATAGGCATAGGCTTCGCCGCCGACCCACATCTGCTTGGCGCCCTGGGCAACGAGCAAGATGCTCGGCTCGATCATGCAGACGACGGGCGGCGCGGGAACATCGCGCCGAAAGAAGCCGAGGCCGGCAACGGTCGTGTCATGGTCGCCCGCGCCCGGCGTGTGCGCGCCGATGATCTGCGCCATCGCCTCCTGCGGCGGCCCACACAGCGCCGCCGTGTCGTGATGTCTGGATGCCATGCTGCTTGGAGCCTCCGCGAAAGACTCTACCTCGCCAGCCCAAGCCTCATTCCCCAAAAAAGGGCAAAGCCAGAGGATCAGGCAAGAAATCCAGCGAAATGCGCAATCGATGGACTGTGGACCCCGCCAACACTCAGTCGAGCCGCAGCTTCGCGACCTTGGCCAGAGACTGCCAGGCCGCGAGGTCGCGGCGCACCGTGGCCGCGAACTGGTCTGCGTCCTTGATCGGCGGGCGCGGCATGTTCTGCGCGGCGAACTTCTGGATGATCTCGTCGGCCGAGAGGATGCGGTTGATCTCCTGGTTCAGGCGCACGACCACCTCGCGCGGCGTGCCGGCCGGTGCAAAGACGCCGTACCAGCCGTCCGCATCGAAGCGGTAGCCCTGCTCGGTCAGGGTGGGCACGTCGGGCAGCGCCGGCCCGCGCGCTGAGCCCGTGCAGCCCAGCGCCCGCAGCTTGCCGCTGCGGATGTGGGGCACCGGCGAAGCGATGTCGACAAAGCCCACGCCGATGCTGTTGCCCAGCAAGTCGCTCAGCAGCAGCGAGACGCCCTTGTAGGGCACGTGCACCATGTCCATGCCGTACTGGGCCTTGATGCCCTCCATCACCAGGTGGCCTGTCGATCCGCTGCCCCAGGAGCCATAGGCCAGCTTGCCGGGGTTGGCCTTGGCATGGCGCACCAGATCCGCCAGCGTCTTGATGCCGGTGGCCGGATTCGCCACCAGCAGGATGCCCGCGGCGCCGACCTGGGCGACAGGCAGCAGGTCCTTCTGGGCGTCGTAGGGCATCTTCGGCTGGATGACCGGGTTGATGGCGATGGCCGAGGACGGCGACAGCAGGATCGTGTAGCCATCGTGCGGCGCCTTGGCGACGGTGTCGTTGCCGATCAGGCCGTTGGCGCCGGGCTTGTTGTCCACCACCACGGGCTGTCCGAGAGCCTGCTGCAGCGGCCCTGCCAGAAGGCGCGCGAAGATGTCCGAACCCGCGCCTGCGGGGCCGGACACGACCATGCGGATAGGGCGTGCCGGCCAGCCGCCGGCTTCGCTGGCGCGCAGCGGCGCTTGCAGCGCGAGCAGGCCCGCGCCGGCGAGCAGGCTGCGGCGGGAAATGACGGTTTCGATCATGCGGTGTCTCCTTGTTTCTGTTTCAGCGTTCGGCCGCGCCGGCGCCGGGCCGCAGCACCTGCCCGGTCATGAACTGCGCGCGCGCGCCGGCCACGTAGCCGAGCAGCGGCAGGCAGGCCTGTGGCGCGAGGCCGGGCGTCGGTTCCAGCGCATTGATGCGCAGTCCATGCGCACCCCATTCGGCGGCCAGCGTGGCCACCAGCATGCGGGCCGCTTCGGCGTCGCCGGCCAGCGCCCAGGGAAGATCCGGCGCGGGCCGCGGCAGCAGCAGCGTCAGGCTGGCCAGCGCCGCATGGCGCGCCCGGAAGCAGCGCGCCGCATCGAGCACGGCATCGAGCTGCGCACCCGGCGGCGCATCGAGTGCACGGCCGTCGACGACGGCGGGGTAGCTTCGGCGGCCGGGGCTGCCCGCATGCGAATGCGCCCACCCAGCCAGTGCGGCTTGCCAGCCCGGCTCGCGCACCGCCTCGCCATGCGGCTGCAACGGCAGCTCGAACGGCAGTGGCCGATGCTCGCATGGCGGCAATGGCTGGCTGCCGCCGCAGATGGAGGAGCCGCCATCGAGCATCAGCAGCTGCCCGGTGAGCACGCGCGCGCCCGCGCTGGCCAGGAAGCACAGCGCCTCGGCCATGTCCTCGGGCTCGGCCATCCGGCCCACGGGAATCTTCGAGATTGCCTGCGCCGGATTCAGCCGGCCGCCATCGATCAGGCGCTGCACGAGCTCGGTTCGCACGAAACCCGGCGCGAGCGTGGTCACCGTCCAGTCGGGCCGGGCTCGCGCCAGCGCCCTGCCCTGCGCGATCAGCCCGGCCTTGCTCGGGCTGTAGAGTCCGCGCCACGGAATGGCGCGCAGCCCCGCGCCGGACGCCACGTTGACGATGCGCGCCCCCGCCCGAAGCCGCGGCGCACAAGCCTGCACCATGCGGGCCGGGGCCGCCAGGTTGAGCGCCAGCAGGCGTGCGGCCGTGCCGTCGTCGTGGCCGGAGGTGGCCTCGGCGCCGCCGGCCGACAGGCCCGCGTTGTTGATGAGGGCATCGAGCGGCGGAATCTCCTGCCCCAGGCGCTCGATGCGGGCGGCATCCGTCAGGTCGGCCACCAGGCTCAGCGGCCGCTCGGCCCCGGCGGGCCAGAAGGCTTCGAGGCGCTGCAGCGCGTGCGCATCCGCATCGACCAGGACGCAGCGCCATCCCGCACGCGCGAGGCCCAGTGCCGCCGCGCGGCCGATGCCGCCGCCGGCGCCGGTGAGCAGGACCGTGGCCATCAGGCGCCCCGCATTGCGCGCAGCAGCGCGTACATGGCATCGTGCGGTGCCGCGGTGCCGACCGGCTGGCGCGCGCCGAACAGAGCGGCATCGGCCTGCTTCAGTTCGGGCCGGGTGCGCTCCTCGATCCAGTCATAGATCACCGTGCGTGCGGCCACGCGCCACTCGCCGCCGCGGCGCTCGAAACGGTCCGCATAGCGGCCGCACAGGAAGGTCTCGCGCTCGGGCTGCGCGGCCGTGGCCTGCAGCGCGAAGAAGCTGCTTTCCACCGCCGCGGCATCGCCGTGCAGCTCGATCAGCACATTGGTGATCTGGTGGACGCGGCGTCCGCCCTGCCGCAGCTTTTTCAGCGCCTGCTCGATGAAGCCGGTGGCGCTGCCGTTCCAGGCGCCGTGGCAGTCCGTGGCGTCCTCCCAGTAGGCCGAGCGCAGGGCCGCCTCGTCGCAGCGGTCGATGCCGCGGCAATAGCGCAGCAGGCAATCGCGGATCGCCTCGCGGTCCAGCAGGGCCTGCAGCGTGGCCGGCGCTTGCACGGATGCACTCATGCGGCCGCAGGCGCAGCGCGCCGGAACAGTTGCACCAGGTTGCCTTCGGGATCGCGCAGCGACAGCACGGCGCCGTGGACGCCCATGTCGCGCAGGCCCAGCACCTGCCCGCCGGCCGCGCCGATGCGTTCCGCTGCGCCCTCGAAGTCGTCCACCTCCAGCACCATCACCAGCCCGCTGGTGGCGGGCGCTGCCTCCTCGAGGCAGGCCAGCGCCACGCTGGTGTTGCCCACGCCGTACTGGATCCAGCGGTCGCCATCTCGGAACTTCATCGGCAGGCCCAGTGCGCCTTCGTAGAAGGCATGCAGGCCGGCCGGCTCCTTCGCCACGACGAACACGTTCTGCACCCGCTTGGGCGGCCGGATCGCGGCGCTCACAGAGAGGTCTCCGAAGCGCCGCCGTCCAGGCGCAGCACGTCCGCGTTGAAGAAGCGCGAGGCGTCGCCGGCCAGAAAACAGATGGCGTCGGCGATGTCTTCCACCGTGCCGAGGCGCCCCAGCGGCGTGCGTCCGATGCGCCGGGCGTCGAGCTCCGCATTGCGATGCTTGGCGGTACCTTCGGTGGGCACCGCACCGGGCGCGACCGCGTTCACGCGGATGTTGCGCGAACCCAGGTCGGCGGCCGATGCGCGCGTGATGCCCAGCACGCCGGCCTTGATGCCGCTGTAGACCACCGAGCGCATCGGCGACTTGAACGCCGCGATGGAGGCCACGTTGATGATCGAGCCGCCGCGCTGCGCATCCATGGCCTCGGCCGCGGCCTGGATGCCCCAGATCACCGACTTGAAGCCGATCTCCACCATGCGGTCCATGACCTCCGGCGTGATCTCGGCCAGCGGCTGGTAGCGCACCCAGGCGGCGTTGTTGACCATGACGTCCAGCCGGCCGGCCTCGCGTGCGAACTGCGCCACGGCCTCGCGCATGCCGTCGCGCGTCGAGACGTCGCAGGGCAGGCCGATGGCTTGGCCGCCGAGCGCGCGGATCTCGGCCACGGCCTCCTCCACGAACTCCGGCTTCAGGTCGTTGATGCCGACGGTCGCGCCCAGGCGCGCCATGGCGCGCGCGGTGGCGCGGCCGATGCCGTGGCCGGCGCCGCTGATGAAGGCCGTGCGGCCTGAAAGAGACGTGGTCATAGGTGGGCTTTCGTGAGGGGTTCCTCGGGCACCAGCAGGGCGTCCAGCGCATGAGCGCCTCGCCCTTGGTCCAGCACCATCAAGGGATTGATATCGATCTCGGACACGCTTTCGGCATGGCGCACGGCGAATCGCGACAGCGCCACGATGGCCTTCGCCGCCGCCATCACATCGGCTTTCGGCCGGCCGCGCGCGCCGTCGAGCAGCGGAAAGGCCTTGAGCGAGCGCAGCATGGCGGTGGCCTGCGCCTCGTCGACGGGCGCGGGCTGCAGCGCCACGTCCTTGAAGATCTCGGCAAAGATGCCGCCCAGGCCGACCATCACCATCGGGCCGAACACCGGGTCCTTCTTGGTGCCCAGGATCAGCTCGACGCCGCCCTGCACCATCTGCGCGACCAGCACGCCGGCGATGCGGGCGCCGGGCGCCTTCAACGCCACGCGCGCCAGCAGCTGGTCGTATTCCTCGCGCAGCTGCGCTTCGGAGCGCACGCCGACGAACACGCCGCCGACCTCGGTCTTGTGCGCAATATCGGGCGAGACGATCTTGAGCACCAGCGGAAAGCCCATTGCGCGCGCGGCGGCCAGCGCCTCGTCGAAGCTGGCCGCGATCGCCTCCCGCGGCACAGGCAGCCCCGCCTCGGCCAGCACGGCCTTGGCGCTGGCCTCGGTCGCGAAGGCCTCGGCGGCCAGCGGCGCGCGCGCGATGGCCGGCGCAGCAGCCCGTTCGGCATCGCGCGCACCGAAGCGCAGCAGCGCAGCCACCGTCGCGCAGGCCGCATCGATGCCCTCGACCACCGGGAAGCCCATCGCGTTGAGCCGTGCGCGCACGTCGTCGGGGGCCCGCGCGCACAGCAGGATCAGCCGCACGGGATGGTCCTTGCGCACCTGCGCGAGCGCCTCCAGGAACACGTCGCGCAGCCGCGGCACGTGGAAGGCATTGGCCGACTGCAGGATCAGTGCGTCGCAGCTGTCGTCGCGCGCCACGGCATCGAGCATCTGCGCCAGCACCTCGGGCCGGCTCGACACCTGTGCCGTCATGTCCACGGGATTGGATGGCGCGGCGAACGGCACGGCCGACAGGATGCGCGCCTGCGTCTGCGCCGCCAGCTTGGGCAGCGCGAGGCCCTGCGCGCTGGCCGCATCGGCCAGCAGCACGCCGAAGCCGCCGGAGGCCGTGAGCACTGCCACCCGGCGGCCGCCGGGCACGCGCGCCGGACCGACCACCGACAGCGCATGGCCGACCTCGAGCAGCAGCTCGATGCTGGGCACGCGCAGCGCGCCGCCCTCGCGCAGCACGGCATCGAACACGGCGTCCGAGCCGGCCAGCGCGCCGGTGTGCGAGGCCGCGGCCGCGCTGCCGGCCTCGGAGACGCCGACCTTGAGCACCACCAGCGGCTTGCCGGCCGCGCGCGCCATCGCCATGGCCTGCCTCAGCTTGGCGCCGTCGCGGCAGGTTTCCATGCAGCACAGGATCACGGACGTGCCAGGGTCGGCCGCCAGCGACGCGATCGCGTCGGCAATGTCCACGTCGCATTCATTGCCCGTGGTCAGCATGCGGCTCACGCCCAGGCCTCGCTCGCCGGCCAGCCGCAGGGTGAAGCTGCCGAGGTTGCCGCTCTGCGAGACGATGCCCACGGAGCCCGCCGCGGGAAAGGATGATTCGAGTGCCACCGAGAAGGTGGCGATGCTCTTGTCGGGCACGCCGATGGCGCCCAGGCAGTTGGGGCCGACGATGCGCATGCCGGTGGCCCGCGCCACCTCGCCGATGCGTTCCTGCAGCCGGCTGCCCTCCTCGCCCATTTCGGAGAAGCCGGCGGACAAAATGACCGCGGCCTTCACGCCGCGCCGCGCGCAGTCCTGCACCGCCTCGAGCACGCCCGCGGGCGGCACCGCAATCACAGCCAGCTCGGGCACCTCGGGCAGCTCCGCCAGGCTCGCATAGGCCTGCAGCGACTGCACCAGGCCGGCCTTGCGGTTGATCGGGTAGATGCCGCCCGCATAGCCATACTTCTGCAAAAACTGCAGCGGCCGGCCGCCGATCTTGGTGACGTCGTCCGAGGCGCCGAAGATGGCGATCGAGCGCGGCTTGAACAGCGCGTCGAGGCCGTAGCCCACTGGCACATCTTGTTGCTGCATCTCAAATCTCCATGACACTGCGTGACTTCCGCAACGCATGAAACCGGCGCGTCCGAAGCCAGGGACACCGTGGAACCGGCTTTGCCGGGCCACTGGTGTTGCCCCCTTGAGGGGGGAGTCGAGCTACACGAAGTGAGCGAGGGACGGGGGTGGGTTTCATCAACGCCCCTGGTAGACAGGCTTGCGCTTCTCGAGGAAGGCCTTGCGGGCTTCCTGCGCATCCTCGGTCCTGGCCAGCGCCATGGTGAAGTTCTGCTCGAAGCGGTAGCCGTCGCGCTGCGGCATCAGGTCCATCATGTTGGCGGCCTGCTTGGCATAGGCAATGGCCAGCGGCGCCTTCGAGGCGATCTCCTGCGCGATCTCCATGGCCAGCGGCATCAGCTGCTCGCCGGGCACCACCTCGTCGATGACGCCGCGGCGGTACAGCTCGGCGGCGGGCACCTTCATGCCGGTGAAGAACATGCGGCGCGTGAACGAGCGGCCGAACATGGTGCGCAGCATGGAGACGCCGCCGGCCAGGCCGACGTTGATCTCGGGCATGGCGAAGGTGGCATCCTCGCTCGCGAGGAAGATGTCGCACGCGGCCATGAGCCCGAACCCCGCGCCCAGCGCGGGACCGTTGACGGCCGCGATCACGGGCTTGGCGCATTCGCGGATCGCATTGCCGGTCTCGCGCGTCCAGCGGTTGTGGTCGAGGAAGTCGCCCGCCTTCTGCGCATCAGGGCGGTCCTTGAGGTCCGCGCCGGAGCAGAAGAATTTTCCGGTGCCCGTGAGGATCGCGACACGCACGTCGGCGCGCTCGGAGACCTCGTCGAAGATCTCGATCAGGCGGCGGCGCGTGGCGCGGTCCAGCGCATTGACCGGCGGCTTGTCGAGCCGGACGACGGCGATGTATTCGGAAACTTCCAGTTCGATGCTCATCGCACACTCCCGGTTTGGTTGGAAAGAGAAACTCGTTCGGCGGACTGCGGTGGCGCCAGCAGCTGTGCGGCATGCATGAGCCGGTCGCCGTAGCGGAACTCGGAGGCGATCAGGCGCTGCGCCGTGCGGGTGGCCAGCACCTCTTCGCTCACGCCCATGCCGCCGTGCATCTGGATGGCCGCTTCCGCACAGGCGCGGGCCGACTCGGCCAGCGACACCTTGGCCAGGCGCAAGGTGCGGCGCAGGTCGGCCGCACCCTGCTCGTATTCGTGGAAGCAGTGGATCACCAGGCCCTTGGCGCCCAGGTACTTCACGTACATGTCCGCCACGCGATGGCGCAGCACCTGGAAGCTCGCGAGCGCCACGCCGAACTGGCGCCGCTCCTTCAGGTGGGTGACCGTCTGGCGGATGAGCGTAGCCAGCGCGGCCACCGTGTCCGCGGCGGTCAGCAGCAAGGCGGCGTCGGTCGCCTTGGCACGCGCCTCGCGCACGGCGGCACCGCGTGCGAGGCAGGCGCCCTCGGGCACTGCGAGCCGCTCCAGCGCGAAGTCGGCGCCCAGGCGCCCCTCCATCGTCCGGTAGCGGGCCTTCGGGGCGCCGATGCGTTCGGCATCGACCAGGAAGATGGCGTCGTCGCCATCCATCTGCACGGGCACGAGATAGTGCGTGGCGGGCAGGGTCAAGTCGACGCCCTCCACCACGCCGCTCAGTTCGTAGCCGATGTCCAGGTGCCTGGCCGTGACGGCATCGTGCTCAGGCGTGGCGGACAGCGCGACCATCGGCGCGATCCGCGCGCTGCCCTCGGCCACCGCCTCCAGCCAGCGATGGGCCGTCTCGGCGCCGGCCGCCTGCAGCAGCAGCGGCACCACGGCGCAGGTCTCGACCACCGGCAGCTGCAGGCCATGCGTGGCCAGCCCTTCGACGATGGAGGCCAGGTCGCTCAAGGTTCCGCCCGCTCCTCCGGCCTCCTCGGGCACGAGGGTGGCGGTCCAGCCCAGTTCGCGCACGGGGTCGCCCTGGATCTCCTGCGCGATGTGGTCCTCTGCATAGCGGCTGGCCGCGTCCAGCAGCATGCCGGGAAACAGCGATGGAAAAGAAGTGGCCATGGCTCAGGCTCCCAGCAGTTCGTTGGCGACGACATTGCGCTGCACCTCGGAGGTGCCGCCGGCGATGGTGCGGGCGCGCGTGAACATGTAGTTCTGGATCCAGGTGGCGTCGGGCACGTCCTGCCCCGCGTCGGCGAGAAAGCGGTGGGCCGCGTCGGGTCCTACGGCGTCGAGCGCGATGGTCGTCAGGCGCTGCGCCACGTCGGCGCAGGTCATCTTGATGGCGGAGGGCTGCACGCCCAGCGGACGCTGGTGGATCAGGTCGTCGGTGGCCTCGGCCATCATCACGCGCGCGCCCTTCACGTCGGCCTCGCACAGCAGCAGCTTGTGGTGCAGGCCGCTGAAGTCGCGCTGTCCCGCGGCAGCGCGGCTCGCCTGCTCGACCAGCTGCGTGACCTGCCGGCGCATGAGCTCCAGCCGCGCCACGTTGGCCGGCGGAAGGCGTTCGCGCTCGAGCAGGAACTTGGCACAGGTCCAGCCCTTGCCGACCTCGCCGACGAGGTTGTCGGCGCGCACGCGCACCTCGTCGAAGAAGACCTCGTTCAGGTGGTGCCAGCCGTCGATGGTCTTGATCGGGCGCACGGTGATGCCCGGGGTGTCCATCGGCACCAGCAGCAGCGAGATGCCCTCCTGCTTCTTCGCTTCCTTCGAGGTGCGCACCAGCATGTAGATCATGCTGGCCTCGTGGGCATGCGAGGTCCAGATCTTCTGGCCGTTGACGACCCACTCGCCGTCCTCCAGCCGTGCACTGGTGGACAGCGAGGCCAGGTCGGAACCCGAGCCGGGTTCCGAATAGCCCTGGCACCACCAGTCGGAGCCGTCGAGGATGCGCGGCAGGAAGCGGGCCTTCTGGTCCGGTGTGCCGAAGCGGATGATCACCGGGCCGATGTGGCCCAGGCCATGGTGGTAGAGCGGCGGGCAGTCGTTCTCGGCCATCACCTCCTCGAAGATGAGGCGCTGGCGGATGTCCCATCCGGTGCCGCCCGCTTCGCGCGGCCAGCTCGGCGCGCCCCAGCCCTGGGCGTTCAGGATCTGCTGCCAGGCCTGGTATTCGCGCTTGGTGATCTTCTGGCCGGCCGCGACGACGGCGCGGATATCGGGCGGGCAGGCGCTGCGCGCGAACGCTTCGAGTTCGCGCCGGAAGCCGGCGTAGTCGATGGACATGTTGTCTCCTGTTGAATTATGGAAAGGGCTCAGCCCTTGCGCAGCTGCGTGATCAGCTCGTCCAGCGCGGCGGCGGCGCCCTCCGGGTTGCGCTGGCGCAGGTTGTGCGCCACCTTGCGGCGCAGCGGAAAGAGATCGGGGCGCGCGCGCACCGAGAGCACATGCGTCATGCGCTCGCGCAGCACGCTGGTCATGGTCTGTGCCATCAGCGTCAGCGCCTCGTTGTGGCCGGCGGCCGCAATCGAGGCGAAGAAGGCGCTGGCCGACGCGATGCGCTCCTTGAGCGGGGCGTCGTCGGGATGCGCCTCGATGGCATCGGCGGCCTGCTGCACGGCGTCGAGCTCGGCCTCGCTGGCGCGTTCGCTTGCCAGGTGCAGCAGGGTGCCGTAGAGCGTGCGGTAGGCCTCGTCGATGTCGGCGTCGCCGAGCCGGCCCTCGACGACCAGCTTGCGCAGCGACTCGGCCAGCATCATGTAGGCGCCCTTGTAGAACACCAGCGCCTGGTCGGGCACGCCGGCGCTCAGGTGCCGGACCTCGCCGATGAAGATGGTGTGGTCGCCGGCCGCGTGGGTGGCATGCACGCGGCATTCGAAGCTGGCCAGGCAGTCGTCGATCAGCGGCATGCCCAGCCGGCCGGCGCGCCAGGCCACGCCGTCGAACTTGTGCTCGATCCTGCTCGAGGCGAAGCGGCCCGACAGCGCGTCCTGCTGCTGCGAGAGGATGTTGATCACGAAGCCGTCCGCGGCCTGGAAGGTCGGCAGCAGGCGGCTGGCATTGCGCAGACTGAACAGCACCAGCGGCGGATCGAGCGACACCGAGCTGAAGGAGTTGCAGGTCAACCCGGCGGGCTGACCGTCCGGCGTGCAGGTGGTGATGACGGCCACGCCGGTCGGAAAGCATCCGAGCAGCTGGCGCAGCTGCGCGGGCTCGATGGCGCGGCGGATGTCTTCGGCGACTTCAGGCATGGCGTCTCCCAGCGCGCGGCCTCAGGCCGCGGCAAGCTCGGGCCGCGCCGCGGGCCGGTGCGGCGGATCGTTGGCGATCTCCTGCTGCACCGCCGGGATGATGACCTTGCCCCAGGTCTCGAGCTGGCGCAGCATGGCTGGCTGGTCGAAGTCGCCCATCTGCGTCTGGAAGCAGTAGTGCACGGGCTTGAGGGTGCGGATCTCCTTGACCACGCGTTCGATCACGGTGTCGATGCTGCCCACGGGCAGCAGCGCGCGCATCTCGTCCAGGCTCGGCTCGCCCTCGACGATGCCTTCCTCGACCTGGTAGTCGTCGGCGATCTGCGCGGTGCGGCGCTTCAGGCTGACGGCGATGCGGCGCTGGTAGCGGGCGCACTCGAGGTAGCTTTCCACCTCGTCCCTGTTGTTGCTCGCATAGGCCGCGCGCAGCAGGCCGACCTGCACCCCGGCGGGGTCCTTGCCCTCGGCCGCCGCCACCTTGTCGATCAGCGCGCGGGTGCCGGCCAGCTTCTCCAGGCCGCCGTCGCCGCCCGAGACAAACACGTGGTGGCCGGACTTCACGGCGCGCGACAGGAAGGCCGGGTCGACGCTGGTGATCCACATCGGCGGCATCGGGCGCTGGACTGCCCGCTGGCTGATGGCGCTCATGGGCTGGCGGTAGTACTCGCCCTCGTAGCTGAACTTGGGTTGCGTGAGGCCCGCCTCGAGCATGTCGAGCATCTCGAAGGTGCGGCCCTTGGCGGACTCCAGCGAGACGCCGAAGCGCTCGAACTCGAAGTGCTGGTAGCCCGAGCCGATGCCCAGGTTCAGGCGGCCGTCGGACAGCTGGTCGACCATGGCCACATCCGCAATCAGGCGCGCCGGCGTGTACAGCGGCGCGACCACGATGCCGGTGCCCAGCCGGATGTTGCGGGTGACCGCGGCGCAGTGCGCGATCATGGTCAGCGGCGAGGAGCACAGGCCGTAGTTGCTGAAGTGGTGCTCGGCGTACCATGCGGCACCAAAACCCAGTTCGTCCGCCAGGCGAGTCTGCTCGACGGCGTCGCGCAGGATCTGGTGGGAGGTTTTGTGCTTGTTCCGCTGCTGCATCAGAATGAAGATTCCGAAATCCATCGCTGTCACTCCTGGTTGGCTGGTTTTGATCGAAGCCCATCGTAGGAACTCGGGGCCCCTGCGGATCACCAGCGAACGCACACCTTCTTTGCGTCTTTCGAAATGAAGGCCCTCGATTCGCTGCGCATCTTCGTGGCCACCCAGAAGAAGGGCAGCCTCTCGGCCGCGGCCCGCAGCCTCAGCCTGTCGCCGGCCACCATCTCGCGGCGCATCAGCGCGCTGGAGGAAGAACTGGGCGTGCAGCTGGTGGACCGCACCAGCCGCAACCTCAAGGTGACCGAGGCGGGCCAGGCCTTCCTGGAGCGGGCCGAGGCGGTGCTGGAACTCATGAGCGAGGCCGAACAGGTCGTGCACAACGCCCGGCAGCGGCCCGAGGGCCGGCTGCGCGTGCATTCGCGCACCCACATCGGCCTGCGCGTGCTGGCACCGCTGCTGCCGCGCTTTGCGGAACTCTATCCGGACATCCGCGTGGAACTCGAGCTCTCCGAGCATCCGGTCAACCTGGTCGAGCACGACTTCGACGTCGACATCCGCACCGGCGAATCCACCGATTCGGGCTTCGTCATCAAGCGGCTGCTGTCGAGCGACGAGGTGCTGGTGGCCAGCCCGGCCTTCGTGAAGACCTACTCGCGCATCCGTCATCCCACCGATCTGCCGCAGGTGCGCTGCCTCACCTACCGGCGCGAGCGCGAGGTCATCACCTGGAAGTACATCGACGAGGCGGGCGAGCAGCAGGAGCTGGCCATCCAGGGCGTGCTGAGCGCCAACAACGGCGAACTGCTGCGGCTGGCCGCCATCGGCGGCATGGGCGTGGCGCTGCTGTCCGAGGCCACCGTGCGCAACGACCTGCAGGGCGGCACGCTGGTGCGGCTTTTGCCTGAATACCGCTTTGCGGTGCGCGCTTTTTCCAATGGCGTCTTCGCGGTCTTCCGGCAGAGCCGCGTGCTGCCGCTGAAGGTGCGTGCCTTCGTGGACTACGTGGCGGACGCACTCCGGAGCGAAAAACGCTAATTCACGGGTCGGCTGGGAGCGGCGCCGGCAGCGGAACGGCGTCACGATGCGGGTGCGATGGGCAACGCCGTCCGGTTTTTCACTACCACGGCCAAGGCTTTTCGTGGCAGGCTTGAGCAAGTTGAATTGAACCTGTTGTACAACTGAAAATCCAACCGACGCATACCCTGAGCGAGGAACCACACATGACTGCCATCGAGACTCGCCTGATCGAGCGCCTGAAGCAACTGCCGCCCGGCCGCGTGGCCGAAGTGGTGGACTTCGTCGAGTTCCTGGCCGCACGCGAGGAGCGCGCGGCGGCCGCTGCGCGCCTGGGTGAAGCAATGTCCAAGCTCGATGCACTGAACTTGGCGCCGCTGTCGGAGGACGAGATCGAGGAAGAAGTGCAGGCCGCCCGCCAGGCACGCCGGCAAGGCGCCTGAGGCCCGGGCACCGTGCGCTTCGTCATCGACACCAATCTGCTCGTCTCGGCCATCATCTCCACCGGTCTGCCGCGCCAACTGCTGGACGCTGCGCGTGCAGGCGAGTTCGAACTGTGCACCAGTGAAGTCCTGCTGGCCGAGCTGCTCGACGTGCTCGGGCGCGGCAAGTTTGCTGATCGCCTGGCCCGGGCCGGGTTGAGCCCGAAGACCCTCGTTGACGATCTGCGCGGGCTCGCCGTCATGGTCGCACCCGCGAAAGTGCCGCGTGTGGTGCCCACCGACCCCGACGACGACCACGTGCTGGCCGCAGCCCTGGCTGGTGCAGTCGACCTGATCGCCTCCGGCGACCGGCGCGACCTCCTGCCCTTGGGCAGCTATGCGGGCATTCCCATCGTCACCGCGCGTGAAGCCATGGAGCGCATCGCCGGGTAATGCCGGCCCCGCCCTTTCTTTTGGGCCAGATCTGTCAGCGACATCCGCACGAATATCGAGCGATTTTGTCTTTAGCTCCCAGCTCGGCGCGCTAGCAGCCTCCGTAGCGGTCGGGCAGGCGCCCCGGCGCGGGCATCCCCTCGATCCGGAACAGCCCGCCGTCCTGCGCCTTGTCCCCCTGCAGGCGCGTGCTGCGGGAAATGCTGGTCAGGTACATGTGCGCAAGGCCCGGCCCGCCGAAGCAGATGCTCGTCGGATAGCTCGCGGGCAACTCGATCAGGCGTTCCAGCGCACCGTCCGGCGCGTAACGCGCGAGCCTGGCAGCGCGGGTCATCACCGTCCAGAAGAAGCCCTGCGCATCGACCGTCGCGCCGTCGGGGCCCGAATCGAATTCATGCGTCCTCGCGAACACGCGCTTGTTGCGCAGCGGGCCATCCGCGTCGTAGTCGTAGGCCCAGATGGTGCGCTCCAGGCTGTCGGCCAGGTACAGCGTGCGGCCGTCCGGGCTGAAGCAGGGGCCGTTGGCAAAGCCGATGTCGTCGGCCAGCTGTTCCACGCGGCGATCGGTACGCAGCCGGTAGAGACCTCCGATGACCGCCTCGCCGGGCTGGCGGTCGACATGCATGGTGCCGGCCAGGAAGTGGCCCGCCGGATCGCACTTGCCGTCGTTGAAGCGCACCTTCGGGTGGTCCACGGGGATGCCGGCCAGCGGCTCCAGTGTGCGCGTGGCGAAGTCGTAGCGCGCGAAGCTGTTGCGCAGCGCCACCACCACGGCCGCGCCGCGGCTGGGCGCGATCGAGCCCACGGGCGCGGGCAGCTCATGCCGCTCAGGCCGCTCGGCGCCCGCGTGCAGTCGCCACAGGGTGCCGCCGAGCGCGTCGATCCAGTTCAGCGCCTGCGCATCGGCATCCCAGCAAGGGCTTTCGCCCAGCTGGTCCCGGCTCGTTCCGATTCTGGTGATCTGCACGGTCATCGGCGAAGTGTGCAGGGCCGGGCTGCGCCCTGCCGGCGCTTCCCGCAAAGCTGCTTTTCATTTCGTGCAGCGCAGCGCCAAGGGCGGCCACCTAGACTGGCTCCAGAGCCCGATTCCGGGCCGGAACAGGAGACAAGAATGAGCTATCGAAAACTCGTCATCGGGCTGGCGCTGGGCGCCTGCGCGCTCGCCCCCGCACTCGCCCAGCAGGTGACCCGCATCGTCGTGCCCTTTGCCGCAGGCGGCGGCACCGACCAGTACTGCCGCATCCTGGCCCAGGAGCTCAACAAGCAGGGCCTGAACGTCATCATCGAGAACAAGCCCGGCGCAAGCGGCATCCTTGCCGCCGACTACGTTGCGCGCGCCAAGCCCGACGGGCAGACGGTGCTCGTGTCCTCGCTGGGCACGCTCGCCAACAACAGCGTGCTCTACGACAAGCTGCCCTACGACCCGGCGAAGGACTTTGCCGCCGTCACGCAGATCGCCTACCAGCCCGCCATCGTCGTGGGGCGCACGGACCTGCCCTACAAGAACATCAAGGAAATGGTGGCCTATGCCAGACAGAACCCCGGCAAGATCAACCGCGGCTCGCCGGGCGCGGCCATCCTGACGAACCTGGCACCCATCGCCTTCGAAAAGGAACAGGGCTTCAGCACGCTGCACATTCCCTTCAACGGCGATGCGCCCGCGCTCCAGGCCCTGCTGGGCAACCAGATCGACATCCATGGCACCTCCATCACGGGATCGCTGCCTTACGTGAAGGCCGGCAAGCTGCGCGTGCTGGGCGTGATGGACTCGAAGCGCCTGCCGCAGGTGCCCGACGCACCCACCTTCAAGGAGCAGGGTTTCGACATGGAAGCCACGCTCTGGTATTCCCTCTCAGTGCCTGCCAGCACGCCACGGCCCGCGATCGATCGCCTGAACAAGGCCGTCAACCAGGTGATCGCCGACCCCGACTTCGTGGCGCGCGCGCGCGCCATCGGCATGGAGCCGCGCGGCGGCACGCCCGAGGACCTGGACAAGTTCATCAAGGCCGAGGCGGACCGCTGGCTTCCCGTGCTGCGCGGCCTGAACCTGCCCAAGCAGTCGCACTGAACGGAACGGTCCATCGGCAAGGCCCGGACTCATCGCCCTCGGTCGGCAATGGGTCCGGGCCTTGTCCCATTTTCCTCATCTGATGACGCTCCTCCGGGCCAGGGATTCAAGCTGACCGTCGTCCATGTCCAGCAGTTCACGCAGCACCTCGGCCGTGTGCTCCCCCAGGTGCGGCGGAGGGTGGCGCACGCCCGAGCGCGCGCTGTCAATGATGTAGGGCGGTGCGTGGACGGCCTGCGCCCCCGCTTCGGCGTCCTCGAACCGGTGCCAGACGCCGGTCTGCGCCGTCCGGTCGGACTGCAGTGCCTCGTACAGGCCCAGCACCTCGCCGCACGGAATGCCGGCCTTGCTCATGCGCGCGAGGAGATCGACGCGCGAGAACAGCGCGATGTGGCCGAGCAGGATGGGCAGCAGCTCATGCCGGTGCTTCGAGCGCTCGGTGTTCGTGGAGAACTTCGGATCGACGGCCAGTTCGGGGCAGAAGATCACCTCGTCGCAGAACTTCTTGAACTGACCGTTGTTGCCGACGGCGATCACCAGCGGACCGTCCGCAGCCTCGAACACGCCATAGGGCACGATCGACGGATGCGAGTTGCCGAACTTCGCGGGATCTCCCTTGTTCAGCCAGGCGGTCAGGCCGTAGTAGGACGTGATCATCATGCCGCTGTCGTAGAGCGACATCTGGATGTGGCGGCCCGCGCCGGTGCGCGTGCGTTCGTACAGCACGGCCAGAATCGCCTGCGCCGAGTACATGCCGGTGAACATGTCGACCGCGGCGATGCCGAACTTCAGCGGCCCCTGGCCCTCCTCGCCGTTCATGGCCATGAGGCCGGTCTCGCCCTGGATCACCAGGTCGTAGCCCGGCCGCGCCTTCTCCGGGCTCAGCACCGAATAGCCCGAGATTGAGCAGTAGATGATCTTCGGGTTGAAGCTGCGCAGGTCCTCGTAGCCCAAGCCCATCTTCTGCGCGCCGCCGTACTTGAAGTTCTGGATGACCACGTCGCACTGCGCGGCGAGCTTGCGCACGAGCGCCTGGCCCTCCTTGTCCTGCAGGTCCACGCAGATGGAGCGCTTGTTGCGGTTGCAGCTGTTGAAGTAGGAGGTGTTGTGGCTGCCGATGCGCACGCCCCAGTCGCGCGTGTCGTCGCCGCGCTCGGGATGCTCGACCTTGATCACATCGGCGCCCAGGTCGGCCAGTGCCATGCCGCACAGCGGGCCTGCCATCACCCGTGACAAGTCCAGCACGCGCACGCCGGCAAGGGGTTGCATGGAAGAGTGGTTCATTCGATGGTCCTCGGGACTTTCTGGTCTTTGGTGCGAGTCGCTCAGTCGCCCAGGCGATGGCCGGCCGCCGCGATGGTGCGCTTCGCGATGTTGAGCTGATGAATCTGGCTCGTGCCCTCGTAGAGGCGGAACAGCCGCACGTCGCGGTAAAAGCGCTCGATGGGATGGCCCTGGATGAAACCCGTGCCGCCCAGCATCTGCACGCAACGGTCCGCCACGCGGCCGCACATCTCCGAGGCGAAGTACTTGCAGATCGACGCCTGCATGGCCACGTCCTCGCCGTCGTCGCGCTGGCGCGCGGTCTGCAGGATCAGGGCGCGCGCTGCCTGGATCTCGGTCTGGCAGTCGGCGATCAAGGCCTGCACCAGCTGGAAGCCCGCCACCGGCTGGCCGAACTGCCGCCGCTGGCAGGTCCATGCCACGGCCTCGTCCAGCATGCGGATGGCCGGCCCGGTGCACAGGGCCGCAAGATGGATGCGCTGCTTGTTCAGCACCTTCATCGCCGTCTTGAAGCCCATGCCCTCGGCGCCGCCGATGATGCTGGTGGCCGGCACGCGGCAATCGATCAGGTGGACTTCGGACACCGGCGATCCGGCCTGGCCCATCTTTCGGTAGGGCTCGCCCGTCGAGAGGCCGGGCGTTGCGCGCTCGACCAGGAAGGCCGAAATGCCACTGGCGGAACGGTCCGAGGGATCGGTGCGCGCCATCACCGTGAACAGGCCCGCGATGGGCGCGTTGGTGATGAAGCATTTGGTGCCATTGAGCACGTAATGGTCGCCGTCACGCACCGCGCTCGTCTTCAGCGCGGTCGCGTCCGAGCCGGCATCCGGTTCGGTCAGCGCGAACGCGCCGGTCAACTCGCCGCTGGCCAAGAGCGGCAGGTAACGGGCCTGCTGCGCCGGCGTGCCGTCGGCGACCAGTGCCTCCGAGCCGATGCCGGTGTTGGTGCCCACCCGCGCCCGGAAGGCGACCGAGGCCTGCGACAACTCCATCGCGCCCAGCACCAGCTCCTCGGTCGTCATGCCCGCGCCGCCCCAGGCCTCGGGGATGGACCAGCCGAAGAAGCCACGCGTCGCCAGGTCCTCGACGACGTCGGCCGGCACCTCGTCCAGCCGTTCGACCTCCGCCTCGCGCGGAATCAGCCGCTCGCGCACATAGCGCCGCAGCGCGCTCAACGTCTCATCGAATGCGGAAGGATCTCGGATCACGTGTTTTCCTCGAAATGAAGGAGGGCGACAGCTGCGGACCCGGCCTGGGTCGCTCGAGCCTTGCCTGCAAGCCACCCGCTCATGGCCCGGGCAGAAAGCCGCCGAAGCGCTTCCGGACAGGCATGGCGATGTCTCCTGGATGGGGGTGCGGAATGGCTGCCCAGTCTAGAAGCGTGCGCCTCACGGCATGCATCAAGGCATGAAAAGGTGCTTTGTAATTTCGGATGGAGAAACCGCAATCTGGTTGCCCCGATCGCGCGCCCGGCCGGACGCCCTATTCAGTCCAGCCCATCGAAGTCCGCATCATCCGGCCCGATGTGCGCCGGCGAACGCCAGCTCGCATCGCGCATCGAACGCGCCACCTGCTGCTCCACGCCCATCAGCACCGCGAAGATCGCCATGCGCACCGGGATGCCGTTGTCGGTCTGCCTGAAAATCGCCAGTCGCGAATCGTGGTTGAGGTCCACGCTCAGGTCGTTCGCGCCCGGGCGCCCGTCGCGCGGCAGCGGGTGCATGAGGATCGTGTCGGGCTTGCAGGCCGCATCAACCAGGGCCTTGCACACCTGGAACTCGGGCGTGTAGCCCTCCAGCGTTTCTCCATTCGCGAACCGTTCCTTCTGCACGCGTGTGGCGTAGACCACGTCGGCGCCGCGCAGCCCCTGCGCCAGCGAGGAGGTCTGCTCGATGACATGGCCGTTGCGTGCGACCAGTTCGACCAGGTAGGCCGGCATCTCCAGCGACGGCGGCGCAATCAGCGTGAACTTCAGCCCGCGGTAGAGCGACAGCAGGCGGATCAGCGAATGCACGGTGCGGCCGTACTTGAGGTCGCCGACCATCGCCACATGCGTGCCGTCGACCAGCTTGCCCATGCGCGAGAACTCGCGCTGGATGGTGTACAGGTCGAGGATGGCCTGGCTCGGATGTTCGCCGGGACCGTCGCCGGCATTGATGACCGGGATGTTGGTGGCGCGCGCGAACTCGGCCACCGAGCCCTGCTCGGGATGGCGCACCACCAGCGCATCGACATAGCCGCTCATCACGCGGCTGGTGTCGTAGATCGACTCGCCCTTGGCCATCGACGAGAAGGTGAAGCCGGTGGTGTCGCACACCGTGCCGCCGAGCCGGCAGAAGGCCGCACCGAAGCTCACGCGCGTGCGCGTGCTGGCCTCGAAGAACAGGCTGCCGAGCACGGCGCCTTCGAGGATGCGCGTGACCTTCTGCCGGCGCGCGATCGGCTGCATCACGTCGGCGACGTGGAACAGGTCCTCGAGGCTGCCGCGCTCGAACTGCGCGACCGACAGCAGCTGCGGCTTGCCTTCGGCCGCGATGCGCTGCGCGAGCGGGCGCTGCGGCCCTGTGCCCGCCGGGCCGGCGCCGGCGTCGAACGCCTCGCGCTGAAGAATCTCGGCAACGAACTTGCCGACCATCTCCGGCATCGCCCGCGACTCGCTCGACTCGGACGGCAGCAGCCAGGTGTCCAGCGCGCGGCGGCGCACACCCAGCCGTTCGGAAAACGCATCGCGCGTGAGATTGAGGCGGCGCATCGCGTCGCGCAGGAGGTCTTGTTGCTGACTCATGCGTGAAATATACGCTATGCGCAGCATTTCTCAAAGATGAGATACTCAATGCGTATATTTTCTGCGCACCGCCTGCGTCCAGGTGCCCATGAAGGCCCCAGCTGGCAGCTGACTCAGTCGGTGCGGCTGGCCGGCAGCACGACGGTGATCAACAGCCTGGCGTCCTCCAGCGCATGCAGGCCGTGCGGCACGCCGCCCGCCAGGTACATGACCTGGTCGGCCTCGAGCAGCTTCACGTCGCCGTCAAGGTGCACCTCGACCTTTCCGCGCAGGCACTGCAAGGTCATTGAGGTCGAGACGGCATGCGAGGGCACCTGCTTGCCGGCCGGCAGCACCAGCCACATGAGCTCGATGTCGCGGGCCTTCAGGAGCGCGCAGGTTTCCGTTGCCTGCCCGTCGAGCGCGCCCAGGTGCACGACCTGGCCGGAGGATGCGTGAGAAAGTGCCATACGGGCAGTTTGGCAAGGCGCCTGGCCGCTGTCCAGGGGGCGGATCGCGGATCGCCCCGGACGATTTTGGCGGCTGATTACCCGCATCTCCAATGGAAAAGGGCGTCCGGTGGATGAAACCGACGCCCTTGGACGTTATGCGCCCGAAAGGCGCGCCAGCGGAGTTTCGCGTGTGAGCCGCCGCGTACAGCAGCGATGCGTCCGTTGCAGCCGGTCGTTCCGCACTATCGACAGGTCTGCACACTGACCAGACGGCCATGGGCTCAAAGCCACAGCCTTCGACCAAAGAATTGGAAAGAAGACCAAAGCTCCCGGGTAACATTCTTTGGTGAGGCAACATGCCGCTCAAGATAATTGAGCGCTGGCCGTGAGTACCTCAAATAGATCAATCAGCCAGCGAGTCGAAATGCCGCAGCCATCTGCTCCTGCTCCCGTGCACGAACTTTCAGGCTATCGGCGATCTTTGGCCACTGCCTCACCACGGTCTGGCTGCGCGCGATGATCTCGTCGGCCAGCTTCTTGGAAACCCGAAAGTACGGCGCCACCGAACGCGCCAGACCCAGGTCCATCGCATTGTCGGCCTCGCTGACGTTGAGCTTCAGTCCTTGCGACCCGGGCACGGGATTCATGTCGTAGGCATCGGACAGACGCCAGCCCTTGCCGGGCACGAGGATGAAGCCGTGGTTGCGCAGGTGATCGTCCGTGTTGGAGATCAACATGTTGAACACGATGCGCGACCACAGCTCACGCAGGTCGGCGACGGTGTTCGCACCGTGGTCGATCAGAACACGGGCGATCTCCAGATAGCTCGCACCTGTCGATGCATCGTCGCCATCCAGGCGTCCGGTGAGCGTCATCGCCGAGGCGAAATGAAGCCTGCCCGCTGGAGTTCGGTCGAAGCGCCTCACCAGGAAGGTGTGCTGTCGGCTCGCGAACTTGCGAGCCAGGCTTTGCGGCACAGCGAGACCGCAGCTCTGCGCGAGGGTCTGCACCACCAGTTCCCAAGCACCCATATCGTGCTCGTCGCGCACGCTGGGGAACTTGGCAATCCACAGTTGCCCCTGCGGATCAACGACGCTGGCTTTAGGCCGCGCACCGCCCAGCGAACCGCCAGGCGCGATCAGCATGCGCAGCCATTCGTCGCCCGCCGCCGACATGTTGTCCTCATCGCGCTCCAGTGCCAGGCTGGCCGCCTCCAGTTCGCGCAGTTGCACGAAGGGCGGCGCTGCCGCGCCGTGCTGGTTGTCCAGGAACTCGCCGGCGTCATCGCGCCGCAAGCGCAGCGCTCCGGAGCGATAGGCGTCGTGCACGCCCAGCAGGTAGTCTGATTCATGCAAGCGCACGGCCTTGTCTATCTGCCCTGCCCTCTGCGCGCGCTCCAGCCGGCGCCGCATGAGCAACCTGCCCCAGCGATCCGGACTCGCATCGGCGAACATGCCGAAGGTCTCGTGACCCTGCGGCGGATGCTGCCGCCCCTCGAAGAGGCCCAAACGGGGATCCAGGTGCAAGTTCCCGGCGACTGAATGGGCCAACGCCGCGGCGTCGAACTCGAACTCGAAAACTTCACGGCCTGCTCCACGCCTGGCATGCAGCCATCCCAGCCGCAGCGGCTCTGCGAGGCCGACCCAAGCCGCATAGACGGCGATCGTCGCGGCCATGGGCTCAATGCCCCTTCTTTTTCAGCGACGCCAAAGGCTCGATCAAGCCGGCAAGGGTATCGGCACTGGCGAAGCCGCCCTTCTCGATCCAGTCCCGCGCGTCTTCCGAAGGCTTGAGCAGCTTCTTGATCTCCCGGCGGGGTGCATCCGGCCGGTCCACGGTTTCACGTGGTTTCACGGACGGTATGGCGGCCAGTGCCTTGCGCATCTGTGCTTGCGGCAGTGCTTCCAGCGCCTTGCGCATCTTCTCGCTCGGCAGGGAGTTGAACAGCTGGCGCAGTTGTTCTTCCGGTGCGCTTTCCATGGCATGCCGAAGCTCCGACGCAGCGCCTGCAACCGGCAGCGGCCCCTTGCCCGTCGCCAGCCGCCTGTCTGACGGCAGCACGCTTGGTCGTGGCGCCTTGGTGGGCGCTGGCAGCCGTGCATCCTGGAGTTCTCGGCCGACAGGATCGGCTTTGCCGAGCAAGTCGAGGTCCTTTTCGATGCCCAGCACCTGCATGACGGCGAGGTAGGCTCCCATGGTCACCCCCGATCCACCGCGCTCCAGGCTGCGCAGTGTCATGGGCGCCATCCCGGCTCGCTCGGCAACCTGCTTGGCCGAGAGCCGTCGACGCAGCCGCGCCAGGCGCAGACGATCGCCGAACTGGCGCAGCAATTCGTCGGTGGCGGGAAGCAAAGAGGCAGTCTTATTGGCCATGAAGCCATTATTTTACTCATTATCGCGAAAAAACGCCAGAATATTTACACATTGACCGCCCCCATCCAGATCACTCATGATAAGTGTCACTATTTTGGCTTTATTTGCCTGAGGAAGCCATATTTCTAGCATCCAACGATCCGACCGGACACGGCGCCACAGGACATGCAGTAGGGAGCCATCGCCCCGGCCGGGACCGACCAGCAAGACGGGACTTCCCTCGGAACGCGATCTGCACCTCGCCACCTGTCAGTCGATCAACAGCGAGGGAGGGGTCAGTCTTAGACGGAAATTAATGCGTCCAAGTAGTTGATTTCTTCGGGTTTCGGATTTATCAGTCGAAGTCCGCGTCGTCCGGCCCGACGTGCGCCGGCGAACGCCAGCTCGCATCGCGCATTGAACTGCGGGTTCAAGCAGTCTCTCGGGCGCGTCGACGCAGGTTCGAAAGAAGTCTCGCAAGTCCTCGACGAACAATTCCGATTGCTCGAAGGCCGCGAAATGACCGCCTTTGGGCATGTCGCGCCAGTAGCGAATGTTTCGGAGTCGGCCTGCCTTCATGTCGAAACGCACGAGCGGTCACGAGCAAAGACGCCGCTGGAGTTCGTCGAGCAGCCAGCGCCCTGCTGGGCCAAGCGCACGGTCTCGCTTATGGGCTGCATAGATCGTCAGTCCCTCACGCGGTGTGGGATCGTCTTGAATCTCGAGCGCCTTCAGCAGCCCGGTTCTGAGCGGGTCCGTCACAAGATGCTCGGGCATCCGGCACCAGCCGAACCCCGCGAGCAGGAAATCGAGTCGACGTCCCAGGTCAACGAAGCGCCACAGCCTTGCGCTGGACAGCCCGTAGTTCGCGCTGCCAGGGTCAACCGGATCAGACAGCACGAGTTGCACGTGCGGCTCGAGGTCGCTCGGGGTTGCCGGATGCCCGAGCGAAGCGAGGGCGTGCCCGGGCGCGACGACAGGTCGCATGCCGACCCGCAGCAACGGGTAGGCGACGATGTCGTCAGGCACGGCAGGCAAGAGCAAGCACATGGCCAACGCTGCCGAGCCGCTGCGCAAGCGCCGCAGTGAGCCGCCCAGTCCCTCGGTCGAGAAGCTGACCGGAAGATCAGGAAAGGTATCGCCGAGCGCGCGCAGGCTTTCGATCAGTGGCGCTGTCGGGACCAAGGGATCGATCGCGATCGCCAGCTCTGGCTCCAGGCCCGCCCGGTTGCTTGCCGCCACAGCTTCGAACCGAGCCGCGCTCGCCAATACCAGTCGAGCCTGCTCGACGAGCACGCGTCCGATGCCGGTCAACTGTGGTCTGTGGCTTCCCCGGTCGAACAACTCGACGCCCTGTATGGCTTCCAGCGTGCCGATGGCTTGGCTGATCGCTGATTGCGCGCGCCTGAGTTGGCGGCCAGCAGCCGAAAAACTGCCGGCGTCTGCGATCGTCACGAGGACGCGCAGCTGATCAAGAGTAAGGGAGCCGATCACGATCCATCATAAAGGCAGATGGAAAGTATCAATTTTTAATCTCTTCCAGAAGAGGGTCGGCGCACTTAGATTGGGGCAGATGCAACCAACTCCGGCCGACCACTTTTCCTGAAGAGACCTTTGATGAACAAGCTTCTTGTCGTACAGACCAGCCCGCGTGGCGAAAACTCCATCTCGCGTCACATGACCCGGTGTTTCGTGCAGGCGTGGCAGGCAGCACGTCCACGCGGCGAAGTCGTCCACCGCGATCTCGTGGAAACCAAGCTTCCATTTGTCACCGGTCCTTGGCTGCAGGCCTATTTCACGCCGCCCGCGCAGCAATCGGTCGAGATGAAGGAGGAACTTCGCTTGTCCGACGAATTGGTCGCTGAACTGCTTGCGGCAGACCACATCGTGATTTCGACGCCGATCCACAACTACAACGTGCCGGCCTCGCTGAAAGCATGGGTCGATCACATCGTCCGCAAGGGGCTGACGCTCGGTTTCGAAGGACAAGGCCTTGTCACCGGCAAGAAGGCGACGTTGCTGCTCGCTTCGGGCGGTGTCTACACGGAGGGCTCGCCGATCCGCAGCCGCGACATTGCGACGCAGTATCTGCGCCTCATCCTGAACGTCATCGGCGTCGACGATGTCACGGTTGTGGCCGGCGGCGGTGCCAAGGCCGTCGACCTGCGTGAGCAGACCATGGACGCCTTCCTGGCCAAGCTGCGGCCCGACATCGAGCACGCCGCAGCCATCGAATCCGCGGTGCTGCAATGACCGGCGTCGCCGACCTCGCGGATAGAGAAGGCTCAGGCTGCGTTCCAGGCAACCTCTGGCAGCATGGAGATTCGTTCGAACTGTTCGGTTGCGATGGCCGCCTGCATGTTGCGCTTGACGAAGTACAGCGCTGCGGTGGTCACGCCCAGCGTCGTCAACAGAACGATCGCGACCACGCCCACAGACAGCCGGGCTCGCAGGCCGAGGCGAGAGAGGCGAAGAATTGGCACGCGCATCGTGTGGAGCTCAGGTCAGAGCAACTGCAGCACGATGCCGCAGACTGGAGGCGTTGCGTTGTGCCGGGCCTGCACACGGCCAGCGCGCTGCCCGAGCATACCGATTGAAGGTCTTCGGACATACAGGGAAAGCGACTGCAAGCGTTCAAACCGTAGCTCAGGCCCCTGGCCGTGGCACCACTAGTCTTCGTCGCGCACCCGATACTGCCCCACCAGCGCCTGCTGCACGGCCGGTGGCACCGCTTCGTAGTGCGACAGCGCGATGGTGTAGCGGCCCTGGCCGCTGGTCATTGCATTGAGCCGCGACTGGTAGCTCGCCAGTTCGGCCTCGGGCACCTGCCCGCCGATCGCCACCGTGCCGCCTCCCAGGCCCGACGTGCCGGTGACCAGGCCGCGCCGCGACGACAGGTCGCTCGTGACATCGCCCACAGCATGCTCGGGCACGGCGATCTCGATCTGCACGATCGGCTCGAGCACTGCCGGCCGGGCCTCGCGGATCGCGGCCATGAAGGCCTTGCGGCCGGCGGTCGCGAAGGCGATGTCCTTGCTGTCGACGCTGTGGTGCTTGCCGTCGTACACCACCACACGCACGTCGACCACGGGGTAGCCCGCGATCGCGCCGTACGCCAGCACCTCGCGCACGCCCTTCTCGACCGCGGGGATGAACTGGCCCGGGATGGCCCCGCCCCTGACTTCGTCGGCAAACTCAAAACCCGCGCCGCGCGCGAGCGGCTCGATGCGCAGGAAGACCTCGGCGAACTGGCCGGCGCCGCCGGTCTGCTTCTTGTGGCGGTGGTGGCCCTCGGCCGGCGCGGTCACGGTCTCGCGGTAGGCGATGCGCGGCGGCCGCGTCAGGACCTCGAAGCGGTACACCTCGCGCAGGCGCTCGAGCACGATGCGCAGGTGCAGCTCGCCCAGGCCGTAGAGCACCGTCTCGTTGGTGGCGGCCACGTGCTCGATGCGCAGGCACGGGTCCTCGGCCGCGAGCTTGCCGAGGATCTCCCAGGCGCGCTGCTCGTCGCCATGGCGCTTGGGTTCCACGGCCAGGCCGTGCACCGGCACCGGGAACGCGAGCGGCGCAAGGTGCACGTGGGCGTCTTCCGCCGCGTCGTGCAGCACCGCATCGAAATGGATCTCCTCGACCTTGGCCACCGCCACGATGTCGCCCGGCACCGCGTGCGACACCTCCACATGGTCCTTGCCCTGCAGCATGAACAGGTGCCCCACCTTGAAGGGCTTGCGGCCGTCGCCGATGTAGAGCTGGCTGTCGCGCGTGAGCGTGCCCTGGTGCACGCGAAAGATGCCCATCCTGCCGACATAGGGGTCGACCGTGACCTTGAACACGTGCGCCAGCACGTGCAGCGACGGGTCGGGCTTGGCCTCCATGGGCTTGGCCTCTGCGCCCTCGCCAACGATGAAGTTCGGCGGGTTGGCCTCGGTCGGGTCGGGCAGGAGTTTGACGATCACGTCCAGCAGCTCGGCCAGGCCGGCGCCGCTGCGCGACGAGACGAAGCACACCGGGATCAGGTGGCCTTCGCGCAGCGCCTGCTCGAGCGGCGCATGCAGCTCGGACGGATCCACGTCGCCCTCCTCGAGGTAGCGGTCGACGAAGGCCGCGTCGACCTCGACCACCTGCTCCACCAGCGCGCGGTGCGCCGCTTCGACGGGGCCGAAGTCGGACTGCCCGAAGCGGTTGAAGAAGCAGTCCACCACCTGCCGGCCGACCCCGTCGGGCAGGTTCAGCGGCAGGCATTCGCGGCCGAAGGTCGCCTGGATGTCGGCCAGCAGGCCCGCCAGCGAGACGCCCTGCGAGTCGATCTTGTTGACGATGATCATGCGGGCGAGGTGGCGCGAGGCCGCGTACTCCATCATGCGCACCGTCATCGGCTCGATGCCGGTGGCGGCATTGATGACCACCGCCGCCGTCTCGACCGCCTCCAGCGCCGGCAGGCTCTGGCCGAGGAAGTCGGGCCCGCCGGGCGTGTCGATGAAGTGGATGCGCGTGCCGGCGTGCGTGAGGTGCATCACCGACGCGTTGAGCGAGTGCAGCATGCGGCGCTCCAGCGGGTCGAAGTCGCTGACGGTGCTGCCGCGCTCGATGCTGCCGCATGCTGCGATGGCGCCCGCCTTGTGCAGCAGGCTCTCGGCCAGCGAACTCTTGCCGGCGGCCGAGGCGCCCACGAGCGCCAGCGTTCGCACTGCCTCCATTTCGGCCGGGAGGCCGTTCGATCGGCTTGGCATGGCATGCACTCCTTTGCGCGCCCGCAAGGCGGCCCGGCGGCCCGCTGGGGCTCGGGTGCTGCACATGGACGCCGGGCCAGCGTACGGGATTGGCGGGGGCGATGCAAGCTGGTGGCATGGCGCCTGCCCAAAGTGCCGTGCCCCGCGCGGATAATCGCCGCTCGATGATCGTTCGACCCCGCCCCCACTGGCTGCGCATGCTCTTTGTCTGGCGCGGCTCGGTCCTGCTCGACATCACGCCGCAGCTGCTGTGGACCACCGCGTTCGCGCTGCTCGTGACGGTGCTGCACGGCCGCCTGTTCCAGTGGAAGGTGCCGCTCAACTTCGTGCCCTTCTCGCTGATCGGGCTCACGCTCGCGATCTTCCTGGGCTTTCGCAACAGCACGAGCTACTCGCGCTACTGGGAGGCGCGCACCCTGTGGGGCGCGCTGCTCAACGAGAGCCGGTCGCTGGTGCGGCAGCTGCTCACGCTGACCGATGCGCCCGCGGCCCCCGATCTCCCGGTCGCCCGCCTCATCGCGTTCGTGCACGCGCTGCGCCACCAGCTCCGCGGCAGCGACCCGGTCGTCGATCTCGCGCGCCTTCTTCCCCCGGAAGACTGCACGCGCCTGCAGGCCGCGCACTTCAAGCCGGCCATGCTGCTGTTGATGGTGGGAGAGTGGCTGCGAGACCGGCGCCGGCAAGGGCATTTCGACCCGGTGCTGGCCCAGGCCATGGAGGTTCCGCTAGGACGGCTGACGGACGCGCTGGGCGGCTGCGAGCGCATTGCCGGCACCCCCATCCCTTTCACCTACTCGGTCATCATCCACCGCACCATCTATCTCTACTGCGTGCTGCTGCCTTTCGGCCTGGTGGATGCCATCGGCCCCATGACGCCCGTGGTGGTGGCCTTCATTGCCTACACCTTCTTCGCGCTGGAGGCGCTGGGTGCCGAGATCGAGGAGCCCTTCGGCACCGCGGCCAACGACCTGGCGCTGGATGCGATGTCACGCACGATCGAAGCGAGCTTGCGCGAGATGATGGGCGAGCCGCCATCGACCGCCTCCGCCCCGGCGCCCGGCCTCTACATACAGACCTGAGGACGACCGGGCGCAGAGCGCCGCATGCTCAGTGCCCCGTCCAGGCGATGGGTGCCGGCGCCTCGCCTCGCAGATGGCGTTCGTGCATGCGCCGGTACGCGTCCTCGATGCCGCGCCGGTAGCGCTCGACATTGAAAAGCGGCGCCCGGGTTCTTGCCTCGATGAGCTGCTCTCGCTGGCGTTCCAGCACGCCGGGCGTGGCTGCCAGGCTGCACGCCATGGCTTCGTACTGCTGCGGCGAATGTGCCACCAGCTCGGGCAGTCCGACAGCACAGAGAAGGCTCGCCGCTACGCGGCCCGCGAAGGTTTCGCCAAGGCAGGTGAGCATGGGCAAGCCCGCCCACAGGGCATCGCTTCCCGTGGTGTGTGCAGTGCACGGAAAGGTGTCCAGGAACAGATCGGCCAGCGCATGCCGGGCCAGATGAACGGGCAGCGGCTGCCTGGGCGCGAAGACCAGGCGCTGCGCCGCCACGCCCTGCTTCACTGCATGCGCTCGCAGCCTCGCTGCGACGTGGCCGTCCGGCTCGTAGAGCCACAGCACGCTGCCGCTGACCGCGCGCAGGATCCGCATCCACAGCTCGAAAACGGACGGCGTGATCTTGTAGGTGTTGTTGAAGCAGCAGAACACGAAGGCCTCGGCCGGCAATCCGGCGGCGTGCCGCTGCGAGGCCCTGTCGCCCGGCATTGTGGCGATGGGCCGCATGCCGGGGCTGTTGGGCTGGTAGCAGCCGGGCAGCGTCACGATCTTCTCGCTGTAGAACGGCGCATGGTCGATGGGCGTGACGATCGCGTCCCCGATGATGTAGTCGATGAACGCCGCCCCCATGCTGCCCGGATAGCCCAGGTAGTTGACCTGGACCGGGGCCGCGCGTCCCGCGAAGATGCCCGGGCGGCAGTCCTGCGTATAGCCTTTCAGGTCGATCGCGATGTCGATGCCCCGCTCGCGCGCAAGCGCGCAGATCGCCGCATCGGAAATGTCGACGACATCGAGAAAGTGGTCGGCGGCCTTGGCCAGGCGAGCCGCCACGCCGTCGCGGTGCCGCACGCCGAACGAGAACAGGAAAATCTCGAACTGCGTCCGGTCGTGCTGCTCGATGAGTTCGGCCATGAGCACGGCCGTCGCGTGCGCATGGAAATCCGCCGAGAAGTAGCCGATCCGGATGCGCTCGCAGCGCACCGGCCCTGGCATGGGCAGGCACACCACGTTCGCGCACATGTCCTTGGCGAAGGTCTCGCCGGCCTGCCTGACCGATCGAGGATCGTCGCTGCAAACCGCCATGACGAACGGGGTCGCGGACGGCTGGCCGCTCGCGACAGCCGCGCGGACCTTGGCGCGTTCATGCCCGAAATCGTCCCATTGGACCGTCTGCAGCATCGCCAGCAAATGGTCGCCTGCCGCGTAGGCGGGCATCGGAACGGATTGCGCTGCCTGCTGGAAGTGCAGGAACGCTTCTTCATGCCGGCCCACGCACACCAGCGCTCGCCCCGCATGGAGATGATCGAGGCCATCGCCCGCTTCCGACGGCGCACGCACAGCGATGGCCTGCCGGAATGCATCGGCCGCCCTCGCCGGCTCGCCCATTCCCATCAGGACATAGCCGCGCGCCTGGTGAATGCCGGGCGAAACCCTTCCGCGCGCCACCGCGTCCTCGCTCGCAGCCCATGCGTCCTGGTAGCGATGCAAGCCGCACAAGGTATAGATGCGCCTGATCTGCGCATCCTCGTCGTTCGCCGAATGAAGAAGGACTGCATCGAAGTCGTCGAGCGCCTCTGCATGGCGCGATCGCCTGAGCAGTTCGATCCCGCGGTTGTAGCGCGTGTCGGGCGACGAAGGCTGCATCTCCAGCGCGCGGTTGTAGCAAGCGAGCGCCTCGTCGTGGCGGCCCAGTCGCACGAGCGTGATGCCGCAGTTCGTCAGCACGTCGTAGGCGTTCGGGTTCAGGGCAAGTGCGGTCTGGAAAGCGTCCACGGCCTCTTCGTACTTTTCGAGGCGGTGCAGCGCATTGCCGCGCGTCGCGTGCGCATTGGGCACCCGTGCTTCCCTGGCAATGGAAAGATCCGCGTAGTGCAGCGCGATCTCGGGGCGATTCTTTTGAAGATTCAGGATAGCGAGCATTGCGAGACTCGCGTGATGCGCGGGCCTGCGCGCCAGGAGCGCTTCATAGGCAGCTTCGGCCTCTTTCAATTGCCCGTCTTGGTGCAGGCGCAAGGCGGCATTGAACTCGCGGTCATTGTCGATCTCTGGCTTTTCCATCTTCTCTTTCTCGAGGGCGCTTTTTTGCACCAAATTGGCGCGCGGAGCCATTAAATGCAATAAAAAAGTTTTCACAAATCAATTCAACAGCCTTGGATCGCGTTCCTGCCAGCCAGGGAGCAGAAAATCGACTGGCATCCAGCGGCAACACTTTAGAGGGCTGCATGTAACTTCGGACATACTTGCATGTCGAAATTCAAAACACTCCTCGAAACTCAGATGACCTCAAAAAGCAAACTGCTGCTCGGCACGGCCCTTCTGGCCAGTTGGATGGGCCTCGCCTCGGCCCAGGACGCCGATCCGACGAACATGGTCCGCGGGGGCCTGCAGGCCATCCAGTTGGTGGATCAGGGCAAGATCGGCGAGATCTGGGACGGTGCGACCTCGGTGACCAAGAAGCGCGTGGCACGTACCGAATTCGTTCGCCAGGTCGAGGCCTCGCGTTCGCCGCTCGGCGCGGCCCAGCAGCGCACCTGGGTCTCGGTCAATCGCCAGATGGTCGCAAATGAAGATGCCGACCTGTCCGGCCAGTACATCAACGTCGAGTACGAAACCCGTTTTGCCAACGCCGCCAACCGCGTGGTGCGCGAGATGGCGAGCTTTCGCCTCGAGCGCGACGGCACGTGGCGCCTGAGCGGCTACGTGCTGCGATAAGCCGGCGCCAACGCGCCGCCACTGCGCGGCGCCTCCTTGCGCGAATGCCGCCGTGCCGCAGGCATTCGCAGCCCATTGCTCCCGCTCGAACAGGCGCCGCCTTGTTTCTTGAGCCATCGTCAGGGCACTAGCCCATCGGCGCAGTTCGCGCCGAGACAGACCCCACGACACGCCCAAAACGGCCTCCAGTTCTCGTGCTGGCAGCGGCCGCCCTCCCTCGGCAAAGCCATCCAAAGCGAACCGTCCAGCGCCTGCGGGCGTATGGGTTCGAACGCTCGCGCCGGGGGCCCGCTGCATTCATGGAATTGGCTCCTACCGCCAAGAAGCAGCCGATTTGAAATTTCAATCAATCAGTCTCGGAATTTATGGCATGGCGAGCGAATTATATAAAAACTTCGTATTACTATTTGTATAAAAAAGATGATAGATATTTAAAATTCAATTACTCGATGGACTATGTTAGGCGAGATCAATTAATAATTAATTAGCATTACTAATCATAGGCCAAGATCAATAGAAATTTCCAATCTCCTCTGCCGCGTTGCAACGACGTTAATTCGCCACACCAGCGGTTGCATCCGTTGACGATCTCTTAAGATCCGCCAAAAAAATGTTTCCGTTTAATTGCAATCTGCTGAATAGTTTTACGACTATTTCTAAAGGTTCTATGGGCGCACCACGGTCGACGCCAATAGCTCGCACTTGAGTAAGACTTTTGGCGTCTTTATTGCCGCATGCGCTGACAGCAGGCGCAGTGGCAGCAAATGAACTATTGAGGAGAAATGCATGAATAAGTCGTACCGCAGTATCTGGAACGAGGCACTGGGCGCCTGGGTGGCGGCCTCGGAACTCGCATCGAGCCGGGGCAAGAAGGGTTCCTCGCGCGCCCCGGCGAGCGGCCCGGATGCCGAGACAACGCGGCGAGCGGAAACCTCAAAGCTCCACGGCAAGTTCGCCAGGATCGTGGTCGCGCTGGCGGCGATGGGCGGAATGGGTTGGGCCTCGTCGGTCCAGGCCCAGGCGCTCTGTTCCACGGCTCCGTACTACTCCTACAGCGGCAGCTCGACCTGTGCAGGTCAGCAGTCCGAAGCGACTTTCGCTGGAGCCACTGCAATAGGTTTCAACGCGTCCAGTGGCGGCATAAATGCCACGAGTCTCGGCATCAACGCCATTGCCTCCGCGACCAATGCCATTTACGTGGGCGCGCGCACAGTCGCTGGGACCGGTGCATTGGCCGAGAGCGCCATTGCAATCGGCACAGACGTGAAGGCCAGCGGGGTCTTCTCCACAGCGATCGGCATCAGGGCAGCCGCCGCCGGACGGGCAGCAGTCGCCATGGGTCAGGACACGGACGCGCAGTCGGCGAACAGTGTTGCCATTGGTTTGCAAGCCGCCACGTCAGGTGTAAGCGGTGCGGTTGCGATCGGCGCCCGCTCGACCACGAGTGGTACTAACGCGACAGCGATCGGGGTCGACGCGAATGCCACGCAGACCAATTCCTTCGCCGCCGGCACCGGAGCCATTGCCGCCGGAGTCAACTCGATTTACATCGGCGCTCGCTCCGCTGCAGGGACCGGCGCGCTGGTCGAAAGCGCGATCGCAATCGGTACCGACGTGCAGGCTAGCGCCACCAGGGCCGTTGCCATCGGCTTTCAAGCCAACGCCAGCGGTGCCGATGCGTTCGCTGGCGGCCGTCAGGCAACGGCAAGCAACGCCGCAGCCACCGCCGTCGGGAACAGCGCCCGGGCGTTGGGGGATAGTTCGCTTGCACTCGGAGCGCAAGCGCTTGCTATCGGGGACAGCACGGTTGCAGTCGGCCAGGGCGCCGGTGCGGGCTCAACGGCCGCCAACACGGGTTCGGTCGCAGTGGGCATTGCCGCAGGAACACTGGTCAGTGGCGCGCAGAACACCGCCATGGGCGGCGGCATTGCGAGCGTGATGCGGGGCGCGGGTTCGGGCGTCACGGGAACGCGCAACGTCGCCTTCGGTTCGGGCGATGGCACGGTCGCCTACGATGGCACCTTGAAGGCTTCGGCAGGCAGCCTGGTCAGCGGCAACGACAATGTCGCCATCGGCACCAACGCGGGCATCGGTGTCGCGGCCAACGCGACGACGTCGATCGGCTTCAACGCAAAAGCGACTGCGGACAACGCGATCGCCATGGGTACTTCCGCAGTTGCCAACACGGCCGAGGCAGTTGCAATCGGCACCAACGCGACCGCCACTGGTGGTCGCTCGGTCTCCATCGGCTCGGGCAACGTTGCCAACGGCAACGGCGCGGTCGCAATCGGCGACCCCAACACCGCAACCGGTGACGGCGCGATCGCGAGCGGTATGGACAACACCGCGACCGGCAACGGCTCGGTCGCAATGGGCAACACCAACATGGTGGGCGGCGGCGGGCAAGGGGTGAGCACGCCCGGCACGGCAGCGCAGGGCGCGGTCGGCATCGGCTACCGGAACACCGTGGTCGGGCAGGGCAGCGTCGCGATCGGCAGCACCAGCAAGGCCCTGGCGGCGGGCGCCGTGGCATTCGGCGATACGGCCTTGGCGAACAACGCTGGCGACGTGGCTTTGGGTTCCGGCTCCACGACGAGCAAGGCGATCGACACGCCCAGTGCAGTGATTGGTGGCACCACCTACAACTTCGCCGGCACCAACCCGCCGAGCACGGTCAGTGTCGGCTCGCTGGGTGCGGAGCGCACCATCACCAACGTGGCGGCCGGCCAGATTACCGGCACCTCGACCGACGCCATCAACGGCTCGCAGTTGTTCGGCACCAACCAGCAGGTGACGGCGAACACGACTTCGATCACCAATCTCAACAACCAGGTCGGCGACATCAACAACGGCGCGGGCATCAAGTACTTCCACGCCAACTCCACCCTGCCCGACTCGCAGGCCGTCGGTGTAAATTCCGTCGCCATCGGCCCGAACGCAGTGGCCAACAACGCCAGCGACGTGGCATTGGGCTCGGGCTCGACGACGGCCGCAACAGTCCAGACTGCGAGCACCGTGATCGGCGGCACAACCTACAACTTTGCCGGCACCACACCGCTGAGCACCGTGAGCGTTGGCGCAGCGGGCGCCGAGCGCACCATCACCAACGTGGCGGCCGGCCAAATTACCGGGACCTCCACCGATGCCGTCAACGGCTCGCAGCTGTTCGCTACCAACCAGCAGGTGACGGCGAACACGACTTCGATCAACAACATCAACAGCCAGATCGGCGACATCAACAACGGCGCGGGCATCAAGTACTTCCACGCCAACTCCGTCCTGCCCGACTCGAAGGCCTTGGGGACCAACTCCGTCGCCATCGGCCCGAACGCGGTAGCCAACAATGCCGGCGATGTGGCGCTGGGCTCTGGATCGACGACGACGGCCGCAGTCGGCACGGCCAGTACCGTCATCGACGGTATCACCTACAACTTCGCCGGCACCACGCCGGCAAGCACGGTCAGCGTCGGTGCCGTGGGTGCGGAGCGCACGATCACCAACGTGGCGGCCGGCAGCATTTCCGCTACCTCGACCGACGCCATCAACGGCAGCCAGTTGTTCGCCACCAACCAGTCGATCGAGAACCTGAGCAGCACGGTCACGGCCAACAAGACCCGCTACTACAGCGTCAACTCCACGGGCGGCGGCAATGAGAACAACCTCGGCGCAACCGGCGCCGACGCCATCGCCTCTGGCAAGGATGCTGCGGCTACGGTCGACGGGGCCATTGCGCTCGGTTCGGGCTCGGTTTCGGACCGCTTCGTGGCGCCCTCGACCGGCAGCATCCCGGCGGGCAGCAGCCTGATCGAATACAACACCACCGACCGCACGCTGCTCGGCGCGCTCTCGGTCGGCAGCGCCACCACGTACCGCCAGATCACCAACGTGGCCGATGGCACGCAGTCGCAGGACGCGGTGACGGTGCGGCAGCTGTCTGGCGCACTGCAGTCGTTCGCGGTGACGCCAACCAAGTATTTCCACGCCAACTCCACCGCGGCGGACTCGCTGGCCATCGGTGCTGAATCGGTGGCGGTCGGCCCTCAGACTGTGGTCAACGGCAACAACGGCGTGGGCATCGGCAATGGCGCCATCGTGCAGCAAAGCGCGCCGGGTGGCATTGCCGTCGGCCAAGGTGCCACGTCGCATCTGGCGGACTCGATTGCAATGGGCACCAACGCCTCGGCCGCCGGAGTTCAGGGCGTGGCACTGGGCGCGGGCACCAGCGTGACGCAGGCCGGCGGCGTGGCGCTGGGCGCGGGCTCGGTGGCCTCCACCGCGGCGGGCGTGGCCGGCTATGTGCCGCCCACGGCCACCGAAGCGCAGCGCATCGCCATCGGCGCCACCACCAGCACGCTGGCGGCGGTGTCCGTGGGCAACGCGGCCAACGGGCAGTTCCGCCAGATCACCGGCGTGGCCGCGGGCTCGGCCGACAGCGATGCGGTCAACGTCTCGCAGCTGCGCGGCGTGCAGGGCCAGGTGGCGGTGATCGACCAGTCGACCGTCAAGTACGACACCAATCCCGATGGCTCGATCAACTACAACAGCGTGTCGATGGGCGGCAGCAACGCGACCGGTCCGGTCACGGTGCACAACGTGGCGCCCGGCGTCGCGGGCACCGACGCGGTCAACGTGAACCAGCTCAACAGCGGCATCGCCGGGGCCAACGCCTACACCGATGCGCGCGTCAACGCGCTGGGCGGCGAGATCCGCAGCATTGCCAAGGACGCCAGCGCGGGCGCGGCCGGCGCGATGGCCATGGCCAACATGCCGCAGGCCTACATCCCGGGCAAGAGCATGGTGTCCGCGGGCGTGGCGGGCTTCGATGGCCAGGCCGCGCTTGCCATCGGCGTGTCGAAGCTTTCGGACAACGGGCGGTGGGTCGTGAAGTTCAGCGGCTCGGCCAACTCCCGCGGAAAAGTCGGCGTGGCGGCCGGTGCGGGCTTCCACTGGTAAGCCGGCGGCATCACAAGAGGAACACAACATCATGACAACGCAATTCCATCGCTTCTCGGCCATTGCAGCGGGCGCCGCGGCACTGCTGGTGCTGCAGGGCTGCAGCTCCTACGTGAGCCGCGGCATCACCGACGACGGCAAGGCCACGGAAGTGGTCTTCCCGAACATCGACAACGACGCATGGCTCAAGGAAGGCACGTTCCCGAACCTGGACAACCTGCGCGCGGTGGCGCCCGGCGTCACGAAGGACCAGCTGTACGACCTGCTCGGCCGGCCTCACTTCAGCGAAGGCATCGCGGGCCCGCGCGAGTGGGACTACATCTTCCATTTCCGCAAGGCCGGCGGCGGGGTGACCACCTGCCAATACAAGGCGATCTTCGACAAGGACTACAAGGCGCAGACCTTCCATTGGCTGCCCGCCGGTTGCAGCGACGTGCTGGCTGCCCGTGCGGTGCCGGCGGTCGAACGGCCGGCCGCCGCGAGCCCGGCTGCTGCGCCGCGCCGCACCACGCTGGGCGCCGATGGCCTGTTCCGTTTCGACGGGGGCTCGATCGCCGACCTGCTGCCCGAGGGGCGCCGCAAGCTCGACGCCCTGGCCGCCGACATCAAGGCGACGGATGCCGTCAAGGTCATCGGCCACACCGACCGGCTCGGCAGCCAGGCCTACAACAACGCGCTCTCGCTGGCGCGCGCCAACACCGTGCGCAGCTACCTCGCGCAGGCCGGCGTGCCGGCGCGCAACATCCAGGTGCAAGGCCGGGGCGAATCGGAGCCGAAGGTGCAATGCACGCAGACCCGTCGCGCCGAGCTGATCGACTGCCTGGCACCGAACCGCCGCGTCGAGATCGAGGTGTCGGGAGAGCGTTGAGCACGAAGCTGGCGCCGGCCCGGGCGAACGCATGCGCTTCGCTCAGATCGCCGCCAGCTCGGCTTCGCCCGCGCTCTCGCGCGGCAGCTCGTAGAGAAAGAACGGCGGCGCCTCGGGCCGGCGGCGCTGCAGCAGGGGCTTGGCGACGTTGTAGACCGGCACACCGTTGATGGTTCGCCCCTCGAACGTGCCGCGGTGCGCGTGGCCGTGGAACACCGCATCGATCGGATAGCGCAGCAGCGGCTCTTCCAGCCGGCTGCTGCCCAGGAACGGAAAGATCTCCACTGGCTCGCCCTGCACCGTGGCGACGATCGGCGCGTAGTGCAAAAGCGCGATGCGGCGCCGTGTGCGCAGCTTGGCCAGCGCCGACTCCAGCTTCATCGCCTCGTCGAGCGCCTGCTGCACGAACAGCTTGATCGCCGGCTCGCCCCAGGCGCCGAGCGAGGCGCGGCCGAAGCCGCCCGCGAAGCCCTTGGTGCCGGCAATGCCCACGCCCTCGATCTCGCAGGCCGCACCATCGAGCACGCAAACGCCGGCGTGCGCGAGCGCCTGCGCCACCAGTTCGGGCGTGCCCGATTCGAAGTCGTGGTTGCCGAGCACGGCGACCACCGGGATGGACACGGCGCCCAGCTCTTCGGCCAGCACCTTGGCCTCCTCGGCGGTGCCGTAGTCGGTGAGGTCGCCGCACAGCAGCAGCGCATCGGCCTCGTCGGCGGCCTGGGCGAAGAAGCTGCGCAGCGTGCCAGCCGAGTCCTTGTGCACGTGGATGTCGCCGACCGCGGCGAAGCGCACGTGCGAAGAAGATTTGGGATGGGGCATGGCAGGAAGACTGCGCCCCGGCACGCCCGGCCGTGATCGGCCTCATCCTGCGGCGGCTGTAGGCGCTTGCCGACGCCTGATGGGGCCGTTTGCCCCGAGCCCTGCTGCGGGTGGGTTCTACATTGCCTGCATGGAGCCCACGACCGCCCCCACGCTTTCGCTCGAAGAAGCAGAAGAAGTCGAGCCGCGCGCGGCCGACTTCTACCGGCAGGCGCTGCGCGCGATGAACGATGCGGGCATTCCGTTCCTGGTCGGCGGCGCCTTCGCGCATGCCTGCTACACCGGCATCCGCCGCGCGACCAAGGACCTGGACCTGTTCATCCGCCGCGAAGACTGCGAGCGCATCGCGCAGGTGGCGCAGGCGCACGGTTGGCGCACCGAGATGAGCCACCCACACTGGCTGGCCAAGATGTACGACCGCCCCGAGTTCATCGACCTGATCTTCAACTCGGGCAACGGCCTGATGCCGGTCGACGAGCGCTGGTTCCGGAACAACCACCGCGCCGAGATCCTCGGCGTGCCGGTGCTGGTGGCCAACGCCGAGGACAGCCTGCTGTCCAAGGCCTTCATCATGGAGCGCGAGCGCTACGACGGCGGCGACATCGCCCACCTGCTGCAGGCCACCGCCGAGCGGCTGGACTGGTCCGGCTTGCTGGAACGCTTCGGTCCGCACTGGCGGGTGCTGCTGGCCCACTTGACGCTGTTCGGCTACATCTACCCCGGCGAGCGGCACCGCATTCCCATCTGGGTGCTGGACAGGCTGCTGGCACGCCTGGCCCACGAGATGCAGCAGCCGCCGGACGCGGGCGAGAACGTCTGCGCCGGCACCTTCCTGTCGCGCGAGCAGTACCTCCCCGACATTGAGCAGCTGGGCTACGTGGACGGGCGCCTCACCCCCGCAAGCACCATGACGGCCGAGGACGTGGCCGCCTGGACCGACGCGATTCCGCCCAGGCGAGAGTAACAACCCCTCCGTGTTGTCGCACGCGGGCCACTCACCATTTTGTGGGAGGGCTTCGCGGGGGCCTCCCGGCACAATCGCTCACGGCCACCATTGTGTCCAATTGTGATTCGGAACACATCCACGACTCGAAACTCGATGTCAGACTGCATGTTGCTCCGTAGCATTCCCCTGAAGGCCGCTTGCGAAGCGGGTCGCAGCGATGGTCCAACGATTCAGGGTTTGCCAAATGCACAGAAAGTGGTGTCACGCAGGCGATGCAACGATCGCTCTGCCGCGGATGGAAAACAGGCGCTTCGGGCCGCGATGGCGCGCGGCGCTGGCGCATTTCCTGCCCGCGCGGCATCGCGGTGCCGCCCCGGCGGCGCCGGAAAACAACCGCGGCGCCCTGCCCGACCGGGTTTGCGCGCTTTTCTACATCGCCAACTTCGCGCAGCGAGATCCGGCGCCGGATCCGCGCGAGCCTGCTGGCCTCGGCGGCCGCCGCCGACCTGACCTGCCTGCGCGACGACTGCTTCCTGTTGCGGACCACTGGCGCCTGCACGGCCGGCTCCGCGGCCGGCGAACCGTCCGGCACCGCCCAGCTCGAGGAACTTCTGGCAGGGCTCGGCAGCGAGCCACTGAAGGTGCGCGGCATGACCGCGCTGCCGCGGCTGCATGCGGACTGGATCGCGATGCACGCGCCGACGCGCATGGGTGCCGCGGAAATCGAGCTCGCGCTGTGGGCCGCGCAGGAGCGGCTTGCGCCGGATGTCGTGGTCGACTGCGTCGACCGCGTGTACGACGTGCACGTCGAGAAAAAGGCCGGCAGGCTCTGGCTGCGCGGCCAGGCGCTGCACGAGACCGAAGAACGAAACCGCATCGAGGCGCTGTTCCGGCTGCTCCAGGCGGAATGCAAATGAGGTGACCGACATCACTTTCGCCATGTACCTCCACCCCCTCATCGCCAGCATGTCGCCCGCCGATCGGGCCGCCTTGATCCGCAGCAGCGAACTTCGCTCCTACCGGCGCAACGAGACCGTGCTTGCTGCGGACACCTGGACCGACAGCATCTACTGCGTGGCCACGGGCCTGCTGCGCGCAGTCGATCGGGACGTGACGACCGACTTCATCCGCCGCGGCGACTTCTTCCTCGGCCCTTCGCTGAGCGAGAACAGCTACCAGGCCACCTCGACGCTGGTCGCGGCCCTGCCCTCCTCGGTCTACCTGATGCCGATCACCGCGATTCGCAGGCTGTGTTCGATCTACCCGGAGGTCACACTCGGCCTGCTCGAAATCGCGATGAAGCGCATCACCATGATTCGCGGCCAGCTGCGCCGGATCTCCTCGCTCTCCGCCGAAAACCTGGTCGGCCGCGTGCTCCACGAGCTGACCCAGCTGGCGCCCGCGGGCACCGGCGGCTACGACAAGCGCATCACCCAGGCGGTCATCGCGTCGTATTCGGGGCTCTCGCGCGAGGTGGTCAACAAGACCATGCGCGACCTGGAGAGCCGCGGCCTGGTCCGCCGCGACGACAATGGCATCCACATCCCGCCGAACTTCGCCTCGACGGACTTCGGCAGCCTGCTGCCGGATGCAGCAGCCGCCGAGGCCCACGAGGACCATCCGATGTTCGAGCCCGAGCTGTTCACCGCGCCGGAAGGCATGGGCGACGCCGAATCCAAGCAAGATTGATTTGCCGCGGCATCGCCAGTCGCGCCGATCAAGGAGCAGGCACTTGCGCCGCCTCTCCTGCACTCCTGAGAGACGTGATCGCGAAGCTGACCGCCCGCTTCGAAGCCAGTTGCGACCTGCCGCACCTGCTGCAGCAATAGAACCGCAGCCAGGCAAGAAGCTTCATCCACCACCGCCGGTGGATGCGCTCCAGGTGCGCGAGACCACATGAACAGCTGAAGAAGGGGCCGCTCGCGGGGGCGTCCGGATGCGCCTGCGAACTCACCGGTTCGCGCGTTGCGTGTCTCGAATCACCGTGATGCGATTGGCGCTTGTAGTTCATGCGCGCCATCGTGCCGACGTGGCTGCGCATCGCGGGGCAGGCTGTGATCTTCTTCACCTGCTGCAGCAAAAAAACCGCCGGCTGCCGCCGCAGCCGCCATCACAGCTCCCGCGGTCCACAATAACCGGCTATTTTGTCCAACTTGGCTATTTTTGCCATAATGGCGCCAAAGGAGCACACCATGGCCGCCGTCCTGCCCAATCTCGATGAACTGCCGCGTCAGAACGCATCCCACGTCAAGAACCGCTGGGGCGACGTGGTTCGCCAGGTCCAGCAGACGGGCAGCCTGGCCGTGACCAACCATTCGACGGTGGAGATGGTGCTGCTGACCGCGGCCACCTACAACCAGCTGGTGGAAGACGCGCAGGCGCTCAAGGCGCGCGAGCAGTCGGTGCTCGACGAACTCGGGCGCCGCTTCGACGAGCGCCTGGGCGTGCTGCAGCAGCCGAACGCGGCGGCGCAGGTGGGCAAGCTGTTCGCGGCCAAGGGCAAGCTCGGGCGCCGTCCCAAGGCAGGCGACACCTTCTGATGGCGGCGGCCGCGCGCCCGTTCATCCTGGTGCTGGCCGGCGTCAACGGGGCGGGCAAGAGTTCGGTTGGCGGCGCGCTGCTTGCCGAGCACGGCCTCAGCTGGTTCAACCCGGACACCTGCGCGCGGGAACTCATCGCGCAGCTCGGGCTCACGCCCGAAGAGGCGAACGCCCGCGCATGGAACCTCGGCCGCGAGCGGCTGGAGGCGGCCATCGCGCAAGGCTCCAGCTACGCCTTCGAGACCACGCTGGGCGCCAGCACCATTCCCGCGCTGCTCGCCCGCGCCGCGTCGAGCCATGACGTGGTCATGATCTTCTGCGGGCTGTCCTCGCCCGAGCAGCACATCGCCCGCGTGCGTGCGCGCGTGGCGCGCGGCGGCCACGACATTCCCGAGGCCAAGATCCGCGAGCGCTGGATCGCATCGCGTGCCAACCTGATCCAGCTGCTGCCGAAGCTCACGCGGCTGCAGGTCTTCGACAACAGCGCCGAAGCACCGCCTGGCGGCGACATTGCCGACCCGGTGCTGGTGCTCGAACTGAGCGCGGGCGAACCCATCTATCCGCAGCCGGGCGACCTGGCCGCGCTCGCGGCAACACCGGCGTGGGCACGGCCCATCGTGCAGGCAGCGATCGAGCTGCTGGGCTGACGCAACGCAAGCCACCCACAGCGAGCGGCCAGCCGACAAGCCGCGCGCCCTGCCCCGCGCTACCGCTTTGGCTCAAGCGCTGCGCGCAGGCCTCACGGGCTTGATCCGGTCCTCGAGAAAGTTCAGGAAGGCACGCTGTACAGCGGTACTGTGCCGCCGCTGCAAGTAGACAGCCGACAGCCACATGTCGCTGCGAACGAATGCCGACAACGCGGGCACCAGCCGCCCACTCTTGATATACGGCGCCAGCATTGCCGTAGGCAAATAGACGATACCCGCTCCCAGTAACGCGGCCTGGATCAACGGGGCGGCCTCCGTGGCATTCAGGCGCCCCTCTCACCGGGACTTCCAGCGGGGCACCGTCAACCTCGAAACGCCACTTCGACTGCGGACTGAGATGTGTGCTGACCAGCGCGTTGTGGCTTGCGAGTTCGTTGGGGTGAACCGGCATCCCGTGCGCCGACCAATACATGGGCGCAGCGCACACACTCAAGTCCATCGCAACCAGTTTTCGGACAATGAGATTCTCGTTGGCTGTCGGCGCGAAACGCAGGGCAACGTCAATGCCGTCCTCGGCCAGATCGACGATGCGGTTGGTGAGGACAAGGCTGATGCTGACTTCCGGATAGTGGCCCAGGAAGGTATTGATAAGCGCTGGAAGCTGCGTCTGCTCCATGCCATGCGGCGCGGACACGCGCAGGCGTCCACGGGGAGTCAGCGCTCGATCCTGGAGTTCCGCTCGAGTTTCTTCCACCAGTTCCAGCATCGGCTTGCTTCTTTCGAGCAGCAATACGCCGGCGTCCGTCAGACTGACAGCATGGCTGGTCCGGTTCAGCAAACGCACACCGAAGCGGCTCTCCAGCGTTGCGATGTACTTGCTGACGGTTCCCCTCGACAGCGCCAGCTGGCTCGCGGCGCGGGAAAAGCTGCCGGAGCCTGCAACCTCGCTGAAGGCTCGCAAGAGATTCAGGCTATCCAAAAGCTGCTCCCTGGCAGCCCCGTTCGGCAAATTTCTCCGCGGTGGCGCATCCGATGCCCGATGACACGCCGGTAACCACGACAACAGTTGAATCCGACATTGCAGTCTCTCTTTTCTAAAGGGGTGAGTAGGGATGAAAAGAGCGGATCAGTGCGCGGATCGCTCCTGGTTGCCCGGCCTGATCCGGAACCAGATCGAATACATCGCCGGCAGGAACACCAGCGTCAGGATCGTTCCCGCAAAAGTGCCGCCGATCAGGGTGTAGGCGAGCGCGCCCCAGAACACCGAGTGCGTCAGCGGAATGAAGGCGAGGATCGCCGCAAGCGCGGTCAGGACCACGGGCCGCGCACGCTGCACGGTCGCCTCGACGACCGCATGGAACGGATCGAGCCCCTCCTGCTGGTTGTGGTGGATCTGCCCGAGCAGGATCAGCGTGTTGCGCATCAGGATGCCCGACAGCGCGATGAGCCCCACGAGCGCATTGATGCCGAAGGGCTGCTGGAACAGCAGCAGGGTCGGCACGACGCCGATCAGCCCGAGCGGACTCGTGAGGAACACCATGACCATCGCCGACATGGAGCGCACCTGGAAGATGATGATCAGCAGCGTGGCCGCCAGCATGATCGGGAAGAGCGGCAGCATCGCCTTGGTCGCCTTTTCCGATTCCTCGATGGAGCCGGCCTCGGCAATGCGGTAGCCGGCCGGCAGCTTCTGCATCAGGGGCT
This sequence comes from Variovorax paradoxus, assembly GCF_030815975.1. Classification (NCBI taxonomy): domain Bacteria; kingdom Pseudomonadati; phylum Pseudomonadota; class Betaproteobacteria; order Burkholderiales; family Comamonadaceae; genus Variovorax; species Variovorax paradoxus. Next base: position 683,510 of record NZ_JAUSXL010000001.1, on the reverse strand, counting down.
GCAGCTTCGCCGTGATCGCGCTCGACACATCGGGCGGCTGCAGCCCCTCGGCGATGTCGCCCTGCACCGTGATCGTGGGCATGCGGTCGCGCCGCCGCATCACCGGCTCTTCCATGCGCACCTCGATCTCGCCGACCTGGGACAGCGGAATGCGCTGGCCGCCGGCACCGGCGAGCGTAAAGTCGACAAGCTTCGCGGGATCGAGCCGAGTGCCGCCGGCCGAACGGGCCACCACCTGCACGGTGCGGATGTCCTCGCGCACGGTGGTCACCGGCGCGCCGCTCAGAAGGAACTGCAGTTGCTGCGCCACAGCGCTGGAGCTCAGCCCCACGGCCTGCAGGCGGTCTTGCTTCAACGTGAAGTGCAGCGTGGGCGTGCGGGTGCCCCAGTCGGTGCTGACGGTGCGCATCATCGGGCTGGCGTCCATCACCTGCCGCACCTCGGCCGCAATCCTGCGCAGCTCGTTCGCATCGGGTCCGCTGACACGGTAGGCCACGGGGAACGGCGAGTACGGCCCGAACACCAGCTGGGTCACGCGCACCCGCGCCTCGGACGCGAGGCCGTCGGCAACGGCCTGGCGCAACCGGTGCTTCAGGGCCTCGCGCTCCTCCTGGCTGGCCGTGCGCACCACGATCTTGGCGAACGACGGATCGGGCAGTTCAGGCCCCATCGCAAAGTAGAAGCGCGGCGCGCCCTGCCCGATGTAGGAGGTGACGATCTGGGCCTCCGGCTGCGTGGACAGCCAGGCCTCGACCTTGGCCGTGGCCTCGCTGGTCTGCGTGATCGAAGTGCCGTAGGGCATCTGCACCTCGACCAGGACTTCGGGCCGGTCGGAGATCGGAAAGAACTGCTTCTTGACCACCCCCATGCCGAGGATCGACACCACGAACAGGCCGACCACCGCGCCCGCCACCAGCCACTTGCGCGCGATGACGCGGGCCAGCACGCGGCGCAGCCGGTTGTAGTGCGGCGTGTCGTAGATCGCGGCATGGCCGCCTTCGATCTTCTTGAAGCTGGGCAGCAGCTTGACGCCCAAATACGGCGTGAACACCACGGCGACCACCCAGGATGCGATCAGCGCGATGCCGACGATCCAGAACATGTTGCTGGTGTACTCGCCCGCTGTCGACGGCGCGAAGCCGTTGGGCATGAAGCCGACCGCGGTGACCAGCGTGCCCGAGAGCATCGGTGCCGCCGTGTGGCTCCAGGCGTAGGCGGACGCGGCCACATGGCTGTAGCCCTCTTCGATCTTCACCACCATCATCTCGATGGCGATGATGGCGTCGTCCACCAGCAAGCCGAGCGCGAGGATCAACGAGCCCAGTGTGATGCGGTCGAAGTTCTTGCCGGTGGCGGCCATCACCACGAAGACCACGGCCAGCGTCAGCGGCACCGCCGCAGCCACCACGAGGCCCGCGCGCCAGCCCATGCTCAGGAAGCTCACCAGCATGACCACCAGCAGGGCCGCGAAGAACTTCACCATGAACTCGTCGACCGACGCGCTGATGTTCACCGACTGGTCCGTGACCTTGGTGAGGCTAAGGCCCAGCGGCAGCTCGGCGTTGATGGCACGGGCTTCCACATCCAGCGCCTTGCCCAGGTCGAGGCCGTTCCAGCCCTCGCGCATGACAACGCCCACCAGCAGTGCCGGCTCGCCGCCGTTGCGGATCAGGAAGGTGGCCGGGTCTTCATACCCCCGCTTGACATTGGCGATGTCCGACAGCTTCAGGGTGCGGCCCTGCGCCACGATGGGCGTATCGCGGATCTTCTGCAGCTCGTCGAAAGGCCCGTCCAGGCGAATGAACACCTGAGGGCCCTTGGTTTCCACCGAGCCCGCCGGGGTCAGGGCATTCTGGCCGTGGAGTGCGGCGAACACGTCCTGCGGACTGACGCCCAACGTTGCCAGGCGCTCATGCGAGAACTCGACATAGATGCGTTCGGACTGCTCGCCGGCGATGTTGACCTTCTTCACGCCCGCCACGTGCAGCAGCCGCTGGCGCAGCGTCTCGGCGTCGCGCACCAGCAGGCGCTGCGCTTCTCCCTTGGCCTTGAGCGCGAACAGGGCGAAGGTGACGTCCGCGTATTCGTCGTTGATCATCGGCCCGATCACGCCGGCCGGCAGGCTGCCCGCTTCGTCGCCGAGCTTCTTGCGCGCTTGGTAGAACTGTTCCTGCACCTGTGCCGGCGGCGTGCTGTCGAGCAGCGTCAGGGTCGTGAACGCCAGCCCGGGCCGCGTGTAGGTCTCGGTGCGGTCGTAGTAGCGCAGCTCCTGCAGGCGCTTCTCGAGCTTCTCGGCGACCTGGTCCTGCATCTCCTGCGCCGTGGCGCCGGGCCAGGCGGTGATGACCGTCATCACCTTGACGGTGAAGGCCGGGTCTTCGGCGCGGCCGAGCTTGAAGAACGCAACAAGACCCGCCAGCGAGATCAGGAAGATCAGGAACAGGGTGATGGAGCGCTCGCGGACCGCAAGCGCCGACAGATTGAAGCGGCCTTCGCTCACGGGCGGGCTCCCTCTGCCGCGGCGGCGCCCGCCTGGCCGGCCACGCGCACCGGTTCACCCTCGCGCAGCAGATGGGCGCCGAGCGCGACGATCCGGTCGCCCTGCTTGAGCGGGCCAGCGACGATGCGCGCGCCACCGTCATCCAGGTGCTCGACCACGACCGGGCGCCAGTTGACCTTGGCCGGCTCGCCGCTGATGACCCACACGCCCGGCCCCTTGCCGGTGTCGAACAGCGCGCCGATCGGCACCTGCAGGCCACCTTGCGCGGCAGGAAGCCCGTCCGGAATCCGAATGGTGACCGTGGCGCCCAGCGGCGCATTGGCAAGGTCGCCCTTGAGCACATAGCGCGCCTCGAAGGTGCGGGTCTGCCGATCCGCGGCATCCGAGAGTTGCCGCAGCGTGGTCGCCACCGTCACACCTTCCTTGCCGAAGAGCGTGGCCTGTGCGGCGGATCCGACCGCCGGACGCAGGGTTTCCGGCAGCTGGACAACGGCTTCGCGCGGACCGGCGCGGGCCACACGCACCGCCGCTTGGCCAGCGCTCACGACCTGGCCGGGCTCGGCCAGCGTTTCCATGACGACACCGTCGCCGTCCGCCACGAGCTCGGTGTAGCGGCTCGCATTGCGAGCCACGTCGGCCTGGGCCTCGGTCGCCCTGAGCTGGGCCTTGGCAGCGTCCGCCGCAGCCTTGATCTGGTCGTAGGCCGTTGCCGAGATTGCACCGGTGCCGCGCAGGTCGCGATAACGGGCCTCATCCTCCGCCGTCTGCTGTGAGCGCGCCCGCGCAGCGGCGACCGCCTCCTGCTGCGCATGGACCGCCAGATTCAGATCGGCGGGATCAATGCGCATGAGCAGCTGACCGCGTTTGACGGCCTGCCCCGCATCCACCAGCCGCTCCAGCACCTTGCCGGAGACCCGAAAACCCAGGTCGCTCTGGACCCGGGCGGCTACGGTGCCGGTGAAGGCGCGCGATACAGCGCCGGCCCCCTGAACGGTGGCGGCGCGCACCTGCGGCGCCTGGGTGCGCGGATCGGACGGCGCTTGTTCGCTGCAGGCGACCAAGGCAAACGGCAGTGCGCAGATGACTGTAGAGGTAGCAAGGCGGCGCCAGAGCATGAGGGTCCCCGTGACGAAGTGATCAGGACCCGCATTCTGATACCAGTGACCAAATTAGTCAATAGTCACTTAAATCTTCGTCTTATGGAGAAAGGCTGCGCAGCACCAGGCCAGACAGTTGCGCCGGCGCTTCGGCCGTGTGGTCGAAGCTGTGCTGCAGGAGAAGCGGATTGATGTAGGGGTGCATGACGAGGTAGATGGCCCCCGCCGCCTCGTCCAGCGGCGTCTTGCGCTCGAACTCGCCCGCCTCCCGGCCTTCGCGCAGGATCTCCTGGAGCAATTGCCGGATGCGCTCTTCATGGACGACCACCGCCTGCCACCGCTCGGTGGCCGCCGAGATCGCGATTTCGTAGAGCTTGCGATCCTCGGAGAACAGCCGAAGGCTGGCTTCGACCACCGACTTGAACATCCGGCGCAGCTTTTCGGGGGGGCGATCGGCAGCATCGACGGCCGCCCGAATCTCGGCTTCGATCTCGCGCAGGCAGTTCGCGCAGATCATTTCGCCGATCGCCTGCTTGGACTCGAAGAACTTGTAGATGTAGGCCTTGGAAAACCCGATGGCCTTGGCGAGGTCGGAGACGGTCGTCTTCTCGTAGCCATACCGGCTGAAGTGCTCGGTCGCCGCGACAACGATCTGGTCTCGCACCTCGTGGTCGGCAGGGCCGCGCCCCACGGCCGGAGAAGGAGTTGCTTTGCTCATGGCCAACAGCTTACCGCGCGCAGGGAAATTGAACAACGAGTGACCATTTTGAATTATAGTCACAGCTTCCAGTTCGTTTTCTTTCCTCTCTTCCGAAAGAAGCCCATGCGCCAACGCATCCTTGTCCCGCTCATCGCTGCCAGCTTGGCCGCAGGTTGCGCCGTCGGTCCCGACTATGTCCGGCCCGATGCGCCCCTGTCGCAACAGTATCTCGGCCAGGCGGCCGTCCATGCACGATCTGCCTCCACCAGCGCCGACCTTCTCGCGTGGTGGACGGGTTTCGGCGACCCGCAATTGGCTCGATTCGTCACGCTTGCACTGGCGCAGAACCTCGATCTCGCACAGGCGTCGGCGCGCGCCGCCCAGGCGCGTGCGGGGCTGGGGGCGGCGAATGCCGCCTTGCTGCCTTCCGGAAACATCAGCGGACAAGCAGCCCGGGCCTACCAGTCCGTTGAAACGCCGCTGGGGCAAGTCCTGAACGCGAGGCCCGGTTTCGATCGCTACGGCAATGCCTACGAAGCCAATCTCGGCGCGAGCTGGGAACTGGATGTGTTCGGCGGCCTGCGCCGCGGGCGCGAAGCGGCGCTTGCCGACTACCAGGCTTCGGAGGCAGGCACGGCCGCAACAAGACTGACCGTGGCGGCGCAGACCGCCGACATCTACATCAGCATCCGCGGGCTGCAGACCCGGCTCGACGTGGCGCGGCGCCAGGTGCGCACGCAGCAGGAGCTGCTGTCCACGATCCATCTTCTCTACAACAAAGGATTGACCGCCGAACTCCAGGTGCGGCAGACCGAAGGCGCGCTGGCCCAGGTCCGGGCCGCCGTTCCGGTCCTCGAGGCGGGCCTGGACGCGGCCATGAACGCGCTCGATGTGATGCTGGGCTCGTCCCCGGGCACGCACCGGGCGGAACTGGCCGAGCCGGGCACCATCCCGGCCGCTCCGCAGATCGCAGACTCGGGAACGCCGGGGGACTTGCTCCGGCGACGACCCGACCTGATCGCGGCCGAGCGCCGCCTCGCCGCATCGAATGCCCGCATCGGTGTGGCCATTGCCGAGTACTACCCCAAGCTCTCCCTGAGCGGCCTGATCGGCAGTGCGACATCGATGTCCGGCGGCAATCTCTTCACCAGCGGTGCCAGCCAGGCCGCCGGCGTGCTGGGCTTGCGCTGGCGTCTGTTCGATTTCGGCCGCATCAACGCCCAGATCGATCTCGCCAAGGGCCAGGATGCCGAACAGCTCGCGGCCTACCGGCTGGCCGTGCTGCGTGCCACCGAGGATGTGGAAAACGCCTTTTCGGCCCTGGTCAAGCGCGAGGAGCAAGCCAGCATGCTGGCCCAGGGCGTGGATTCGCTCGGCCGCGCGCGAGGCGCTTCATTCGCGGCCTACCAGAAAGGCGTGGTCAGCCTCATCGAAGTGCTGCAGGCAGACGAGAACCTGCTGCGCGCTTCCGATGCGAGAGCCCAGGCGCAAACCGAATCGGCGCGCGCCGCAGTCACCGCCTTCAAGGCGCTGGGGGGTGGCTGGCAGCCCAGCAGAACCGAGGCGGTTGCAATCCAATAGACGCAGAAACCCGGATGTTCAGGATGCGCGATTCACGGCATTCGCCCTGAACCCGGGCAGTGTCGGGCCACACGAATCGCACGAGGCCCTCATTCCGAGTGCTCGCGCGCGTAGAGCCGCAGGCCGTCGACGTTCAACACGTCGATGCTGCTGTAGCGGATGTGAAGCAGGCCCGCTTCCTCCAACTCGTGCAGGGCGCGATGGGCGACCTGGCGGGAAATGCCGGCCAGCCGGCCGATCTCCTCCTGCGATATGTGCAGCACTGGATGCGTCCGGGGGTTGAGTTGGGGATTGAAGAGTTCAGCCAGGCAGCTCGCCACGCGCGAATTGATGTCGTGCATCCGATAGCTCTCGGCAAGCGCAATGAACTGGCCGAGCCTTGCGTTGAGCTGGTCGATCATGAAATGGCAGAAGCTCAAGCTGTTGGCAACCAAGTAGCGGAAGGTCTGGCTCGGCATCAATGCAATGCGGCTGTCGCGCAGCGCGACAACGCCGTAGGGACGCAATTCCCCTTTGAGTATGGCTCCCTCCCCGAGCCAACCGCCATTGGATACCCCCGTCAAGGTGGTGCTCCGGCCGTCCGCCGAAAGCACGTCGACCTTGACCATGCCTTCGACGACGCCGATCCAATGCGTGGCAGCGCTTGATTTCTGACAGACGATTTCACCGGCCGAATAGAAGCGCTCCTGCGTTTCCAGTTCGACACGCTGGAGTTGCTCTTGCGTCAGCCCGCGAGCCCAAGCAGCCGCTCGCAACATGGCAATGGTCTGCACCTGCTTTGTCATTGGAAAGACTTTCTTCCTCGGCCCTACTGCCTAGCATGCGCTGCGCAGGCGACATGCCTGAGGCGCTTGAGTTTATGTGGCAGTACGAACAGGAGACAAATCATGAAAAACCCTCTCTCGATGGCGGGCTGCGCGCTCTCCATCCTGCTGGTGGCCTGCGGCGGCGGTAGCGGTGGAAGCAGCTTCCCGGTGCTGTTTCCGACATCCACGCCAACGCCACCGCCAACGCAAACTCCGCCGCCGGTGCCCGAGCCGGTCGCGTCGGCACAGGACAAGTGTGCGGTCTTCGCCGGCGCTTCGCTTGCCGGTGCGACGCTGAAAGAGGCCGCGCTCGTCCCGGCAACGGCAGGGGCCGCGGAGTACTGCAAGGTCAAGGGCACCCTTCACGGCACGCTCAACTTCGAGGTGCGTCTGCCCACCGCGTGGAACAGCAAGCTCCTGTATGCCGGTGGCGGCGGTTGGGACGGCAGCATCAACATCGCGCCCGCCTCGCCAAGCGGTTCGACCGCCGGCTACGTACTCGTGGCCTCGGACGGCGGGCGCCAGGGCGACGGCCTGGACGCCTCGGTCTTTTTGAACAATGCCACGGCCCAGGCGGACTTCGGCTATCTCTCGATCCACTCGGTCAATGAGGTCACCAAGGAGATCGTTCGCAAGCGTTATGGCTCGGATGCCCAGTTCAGCTATTTCGAGGGCTGCTCCAATGGCGGCAGGGAGGCATTGATTCAGGCCACGCGATTCCCGAACGACTTCGACGGCATCGTCGTGCGTGCACCGGCCTACTCTTTCACCGAACTGTTCCAGGCCTTCGTTGCGAACGGAAAGGCGCTCGCCGCGCCGGGCGGGCAACTCAGCGATGCGAAGGTCTCGCTCATCGGCAAGACCGTCACCGCGCAGTGCGACGCCCTCGATGGTGTTGCCGATGGCATCGTGAGCAACCAGGAAGCCTGCACTTTCAACCCCACGGCGTTGCGCTGCACGGCAGGCGACGCCGACACATGCCTGACCGACCCGCAGATCGCGACCGCCAACACGATCTACTCCGAGCTCAAGCGTGCGGACGGAACAACCGTCTACCCCGGCTGGGGACCTGGTGGCGAGGACCTGGGCTGGCCCCTGTGGGTGACCGGCTCCGCCATCGGCGGCACCGGCCTGCAGTTCCAGTTCGGGAGCGGCCTCGTGAAGTACTGGGTCACGGGCGATCCGACCTTCAACGTGCTTGGTTTCGATCCGGAGTTCTACTCTGCGGGACTGCGGCTCGCGGCCACCACGCTCGATGCGACGCCGGACCTTCGCTCCTTCTTCGGGCAGGGCGGCAAGATGATCCTTGCCCATGGAACGAACGACTGGGCAATCAGCTACAAGGGCTCGATCAAGTACTTCAACGATGTCGCGACCACGGTCGGCGGCGCCTCCGCGCGGGATGCCTCGATGGAGTTCTTCCTCCAGCCGGGCGTCCAGCATTGCGCCGGCGGCGTCGGTCCTGACACCGTCGACCTGGTGGACGCTGTCGCGAAATGGCGAGAGGGTGGCGCAAAGCCGTCCACGCAAAAGATCGTGGCGACGAAGCTGGACGTGACGACCAAAGCCCCCGTCCTGGCGCGTCCCTTGTGCAAGTACCCGACCTTTCCGAAATACAAGGGCAGCGGCGACGTGAACTCGGCGGACAGCTACAGCTGCCAGAGTTCTTGAGCGCCGCCATCGGTGTTCGGCAAGCCTTCAGGCCGGCAGCAAGCCCGGGTCGATACCGGTCATGGCAATGGAGACATCCCACAACCGCTTTGCAAGTTCCGGATCCTCGGCTTGCAGAGCTCGTTTGGCCTCACCTGCCACACCCCGGATGCCGCCGAATCCGATGGGCCCGTAGTAGCCCCCGGGCTTCACGCTTCCCGTCGCCGCAAGCAGTGCGGGCCATGCGCCCTTGTCGGCACTGTTGAGGAGCAGGCCGACGATCGGGCCCGCCCACTGGGCCGGCCCCATATGCCGTCCCAGGCTGGTGCTGGCGACGCCCGGATGGATGCCGACGGCCGTGATGGGAGACCTTGACGCGCGCAGGCGACGATCCAGCTCGAAGAAGAACAGCGCATTGGCCAGCTTGCTGCCGCCATAGCGATCCCCCTTCGAATAACTGTGCTCGGCGTTGAGGTCGTCCCAATCGATCTTGCCCTTGAGATGCGCGATGCTCGACGTGACGACGACGCGCGATCCGGGCGCTTGGGCCAGCTTGGGCAGAAGCAGCGAGGTCAGCGCGAACACGCCCAGATGGTTGACCCCGAACTGCGACTCAAACCCCTGCTTGGTGCGCATCAGGGGCGGGTTCATGATGCCCGCGTTGTTGATAAGGGCGTCGATCCGCGGTTCCGCCGCAACGGCTCTGGCCGCAGCGCGAATGCTCTCCAAATCGCCCAGGTCGAGCGGTAGCCAGCTGACATCCGCCTTCGGCGTGATGCGCTTGATCCGCGTGATGGCTTCCGCGGCCTTCGCCTCGTCGCGGCAACCCAACAGCACGCGCGCGCCTCTCGCGGCGAGTGCCCTCGACACTTCGAAGCCGACGCCAGCATTGGCGCCTGTGACGATGAAGCTCTTTCCCGACTGATCGGGGACATCCGCTTCGGTGAAGCCTTTTCGATTTGACATACAGGTTCCTCATATGAGTGATTACATACTCATTCATTGATAAAAAAAAGTCAGGCCGCCGAACCTTTCCAGAACAGGTCGAACCCGGCCTGCCTGATGGCTTTGGCTTCCCTGGGCTTCGAGGCGATCGCATTGATGGTGATGTCGGCCAGGTCGAACAGGATCGTGTCGATGTAGAAGGCGAGCCTGCCTGGCGCCGCATGCCCCGACAGACATCGCTCCACGATCGCACGTGCATCCCTCAGCATGGCGTGGCAACGGCTGCGGCTCTCTTTCGTCACGCGGTCCGACACCTTCAACTGGCGCAGCGCCTTGCGCGATGTGGAGTGGGCCAGCCCCCAGTCGATCAGGCGATTCCAGACGAGACACAGCAGGTCTCGAGGTGACGCATCCACCGGATACGGCGCCAGCATCGTCGCGGCCAAGTCAGTCTCGATCTCCACGAACAATTGATTGAGGAGGTCATCCTTGGTCGGAAAGTACGTGAATAGCGTTCCTTCGGACACGCCGGCCGCCTGCGCGATCTTCGCTGTGGAAGCGCCAGTGCCGAGGGTGGCGACAAGGTCTGACGCTGCCTCGAGCAAGGCTGCGCGCTTTTCCTCGCTCAGGGGACGGGCCATTCTCTTAACTTTATTTGAGTAAGTGGTCGCTCAATTATACAAGGGTAACAACATCCGGGTCAAGCGCCTGAAGAACAGCGCGCTGGTCCTGGCAGGTGATGACGCTGTCTAAGCCAGCTCTTCGGGCCTGATGTCGGGCGACGGAATCGTGGGCACCCCCTGCGAGATGGCGGCACCGTTCTGGGCCACCATCGCGCGCCGGTAAGCAGGCCTCGCCTGCAGGCGCTCCCAGTAGGCGCGAACCGAGGGCGTGAACTGCTGGTCGAGGCCGAGATGCTGAGCCAGCAGCAGCGCGTAGCCGACCGAAACATCGGCGGCGGTGAAACGGTGCGCACAAAGGAACGCCTGCTCCGCCAAGAGAGGTTCCAGCGTGCGCAACCTCGCGAGGAACCACTTGCCGTAGTCATGGGCCACCTGGGGCTGGCGCCGTTCGCCCGTTTCGAAGTGCAGATAGCGCAGCACCAGCGTCTGCGGGAACGTCAAGGTCGCCTCGCCGAAATGCAGGTAATTCAGGTAGGCGCCGAAGGCCAGCTCATCGACGCCGACATCGAGCTTTCCCGGGGAGAAGCGCGCCGCCAGGTACTGGCAGATGGCGGACGACTCGGTCATGCGAACAGTCCCGTCGACCATGGCCGGCACGGTTCCCAGGGGATTGATCTCCAGGAACGACCGGGCCAGCGCGCGGGGCGGGAACGGCATCATCTTCAGGTCGTACGGAATCCCGAGTTCCTCCAGCATCCACAAGGGACGAAACGAACGTGCGCTCACGCAATGGTGCAAGGTAATCATGGCTTCAGTGCTCGGTGATGGCGGGCGTCGACCCGCTTCTTACAGCGTCGGCGATGAGGTCGCCCATGCGCGTCGTTCCAACCAGCCGGGTGCTGCTGCATTGGATGTCCGCGGTACGGTAGCCCTGGCCGAGCACCGAGCGTATCGCAGCCTCGACAGCGGCGGACAGATCGGGCCGGCGCGCGGAGTGGCGCAGCAGAAGCCCCACGGCCCGGATGTGCCCTCGCCCGGCAGCATCGCGATCCTGAATGCAGGCATGCCCTCAATCCAGGGTGGCGCCAGACTGCTTCACCAGCTTCTGGTGCTTCGCCAACTCGAACTGGAAGAAGGCTGGCGCAAGCTCAGGCCCCGTGTTCAGGACCGTGAGCCCTTGGCCGGCGATGACGTTTCTTGCCTCCGGCGAGACCAAGGCCTCTTGCACCGCCGCGGCATAGCTGTCGACCACGGGTTTGGGCAAACCGGCCGGACCGATCAACGCAATCCAGGCGTCGAAGCTGTACCTGGGCACGCCCGATTCCATCATCGTCGGCACATCAGGCAAGGCCGCGGAGCGCGCCGGCGTCGACACCGCCAATGCGCGCAGCGCCCCGGCCTTGATCTGCGGGGCGACCTGCGAGATCGAAACGAATGCGAGCTGCACCTGTCCGCCGATCAGGTCGGTGATGAGCGGTCCGGTGCCGCGATAGGGCACGTGCTTCATGTCGATGCCGGTTTCGCTCACCATCAGTTCCCCCGCCAGGTGGAGCACGCTCCCGTTGCCGGCGGACCCGTAGTTGAGCTTGCCGGGATTGGCCTTCGCATAGGCCAGCAGCTCCTTCACGCTCTTCACCGGAAGCGCGTTGTTCACCACCAGCACGACCGGCACCGTGGCCAGTACCGCGATGGGCGTGATGTCCTTCATGCTGTCGTAGGGAATCGTCTTGTAGATGCCTGGATTGATGACGTGGTTGGACGACACCAAGCCGAGCGTGAGCCCATCCTTGGGTGCCTTCACGATCTGTGCGGTGCCCGGAATTCCCCCGGCGCCGACCACGTTCTCCACCACGATCGGATGGCTGGTCGCGCGTCCGAAGGCCGGCGCGACCGCGCGGGCGACCGCATCGACCGTCGAGCCGGCGGCCAGGGGAACGACGATCCGGATCGGCCGGTCGGCGTTCGAGGATTGCGCCGCGGCGAGCCATGACGTCGCAAGCAATGCTGTCGCAAATGAATGGGAAATGGCTTTCCGCAGGGAATGTGCACGCATGGGTTTGTCTCTCTGGCCTTGTTGGAATTCATGGATGGCGCGCCTGGAGCTCGGCGAACGAAATGAGTTCGCCCGCAATCGCGCTCGCCGCCACCGTGGGCGGGCTGGCGAGCCAGACCTTCCCGGGTCCGCCCCGGCCGGGGAAGTTGCGGTTGATGGCGCTCACGGTGACCTGGTCGGCCCGCACCGAGCCGCCCGGTCCGCAGTTGCCGCAAGCGCCGCAGGAGGGCTGGAGCATGCGTGCGCCCACGCGTTCGAACGCATCCATGTAACCGGCTGCGACGCAGTGGTCGCGCACCGCGGTGGTCCCGAACTGGAGATACAGCGCCACCCCGGGAGCGACCTTGAGCCCGCGGTCCGCCGCCCACCTGAGTACCGCGTGGTAGTGGTCGAAGTCTTCGCGCTTGCCGGCCGTGCACGAGCCCCCGTAGGCGATGTCGATGCGCACCCGCTCGCCGACCGCCGCAAGCGGCAGGCCGTTGCCCGGATCGCCGGGTGCCGCGACCATGGGGGGAATCGGCGTGCAGTCGACGTGGAGCGTTCTGGCGTAGGCCGCGCCGTCGTCGCTGCGCATCCACGGCTCGACTTCAAAGTCGATGCCGCGGCGCTCGCGCAGGAAACGCACGGTCTCGGCATCGGGAGCGACCAGGCCAGTGAAGCCACCGAGTTCCGCCGTCATGTTGGTGAGCGTGGCGCGCTCATCGGTGGTCATGCGCCGCACCACCTCGCCCGTGAACTCGAACACCTTGCCGACCCCGTCGCCGTCGCGCACGAAGGGCAGCGCCAGCAGATGCAGCACCACGTCTTTGGCGGTCACGCCATCGGCAAGCGAGCCATCGAGCACGATCTTCAGGGACTGCGGCACCGTCAGCCGCACCGCTCCCGTCACGAAGGCATTCGCCATGTCCGTGGTTCCGACGCCGAAGGCCACGCAACCGAGGGCGCCGCTGTGGGGCGTGTGTGAATCCGTGCCCACCACCAGTTGGCCCGGCAGCGCGTAGTGTTCCGCCACCATGGCGTGCGAGATGCCGGCCACGTGGGTGCCGTCGTCCTTGGCGGCCTGTTCCTCCGTGAGCGTGCGGTGCGAGCGCAGTCCATAGGCGGCAGCGAATTTGCGCTGCGCCTCGACCATGCGATGCACATTCGGCACCAGGCCGCCACGCACGTGCGCGGGGCTCTCCTCGACATAGGACGTGTGGTCTTCGAAGACGACGATTGAATCGGCGTCGTGCAGCACGAGCGGACGGCCGAAGGCCGTATGCAGCATGTGTGCGGCCATGGCTGTGTAGTACTCGTGGATGAAGCGAAGGTCGGCGCGTACGAAGGCACCATCGCCGGGTGCGGGATGCGCCTGCGTCAGCTCGGTGGCGAGCGCGTGGCGCGCCACGATCTTCTCGAACAGAGTGCGCGGACGCACGTCCTGGGCGTCGGGCGGCACGGTGATGTCGCGCATGAATCGCTGGCCGAAGCGCAGCAGCCCGCCACTCTTGAGGATCGCCGCGGCCAGCGCGTCGCGACCGGCCACCAGGTCCTCGACCAGGATCGCCCCGCCCGCCTGGATGCGCGCGACCAGGCCGAAGTCGGTCGAGGTGAACAAGCCGATGTTGTCGGCGTTCTGCCGATACAGGCGCTCGAAGCTTTCGGCGATGACCAGCCGCACGCCGGCCGCCTTCTCGGCGGTCGGGCTGTGCTCGCGCGAGGAGCCCTTGCCATAGCGCCTGCCCGCGACCACGACCTCGATGCCCGACTCGCGGACGGCATCGGTGCCGATCGGGAATGCCTCGCCCGCCTTGAAGCCGGTGTAGGGGTAGCGCCCCAGCTTGTCGTCGTAGTGCGTGAGGATCGGAAGCGGCGTGATCTCGTCGGTCGAAACATCGTCACGCAATGGCGACGCGTCGGCGAGTTCGAGGCGCTCTCCTTTCAAACTCAGCTCGACCATGCGTGCGGAACAGCTCAGGAAGAGGACGTGCGGATCGAACCGGATGCTTTCGGCGCTGGCGGCGGCTGGCGTGGAGGCTGGCATGCCCCGATGTTGGCGGGCCGTAGCGGCGCCATAAAGCGCTCGTACGGCACAGGGGATCTCGCCGTCTACGAGATCGGTGATTACCCTTGCAGGCTCTCGATGAGCGCCGCAACTGCGCGAGGCTGCGGGGTCTTGCGCAGGGCGTAGATATTCAGGACGCGGTCAGCCCACTCTTCCGCCAGCGGACGCCTGGCAAAACGGTCCGTTCCCGCATAAGCCGTGACGGCACTTCGAGGCACCACCGCGATGCCCAGGCCTGCCTCCACCATGCGGCAGACGGCGTCGAAGCTGCTGACCGTCACCTTCGGATTGAAACGCTTGCCCAATGCCGTGGCGCGTTCATTCAGGGACCGGTCCATCGCACCGCCCTGATGGATGCCCACCAAAGGATATTCGAGCGCACGCGCAAACGTGATGGCCTGCAGGTCCGCCAGTTCATGTCCCGAAGGCAGAACCACGAGCAATGGGTCGGAGGCAAAGCGCCACGCATCCATGCCCGCCGGCACTGCGACGTCGACGCCCACACCGACGTCGGCGCGATCGTCCAGACAGGCGCGCAGCACGTCGCGCGTGTCTTCCTCGTGCAGGGCGACCTCCACGCCCGGGTACGTCTCCATGAAACGGTGCAAGCGCTCGGGCAGGAAGCCGATCACGGAAGACATGTTGGCATGAAGGCGCACCGTGCCACGCACTTCGCCGCCTTCGCTCTGTACCTCGCGCAACAAGGCCTGCAGCTCGTCGTCGATACGTTCGCCTCGCGCCATCACCAGCCTGCCGGCATCGGTCAGTGCAATGCCACGCGGCGAGCGCACGAGCAGCGGCGTCTCGAAGGCATGTTCCAGATCCGCAATCCTGCGGCTCAGTGCCGAAGGTGCGATGTTCTCCGCGGCAGCGGCACGCACGATGGAGCCGGCGCGGGCCGCCGCCACGAACAACCTGATGCTGTAGGAATCGATTCGACGGGTCACGGGCTTCATCGCTTGGTGGGCTGCCGAGTGTGGCACACGGATTTGCTGCATCGCCTCGTACCCTGCAAGTGCGAAGCACCGTTCGCAAGGAGCCTGGATTCGGTCTTGCGGGGTTCGCGGCGCGTGCTGCGCGGCCGCTACTGTTCATAGGTTTCCGGCCCGATGAAGCGCGCAACCGCATCGCGACTGACGCGTATCAGCGGCGCAGGGCCGCCAACATTCGATGGCCTCGATTTCGCTGATGCGACGAGCAGCGAAGTACGCAAGCAGATCCTTTTCCAGGTTGCGCCTGCATGGGATTGATCCGGGAAGCCTTCTGGGCCTTGGCGGCGCCACGCGCCTTGCGCGCCGCCGCAAGGCTCACTTCGGGATCATTGTTCAAAGGCCAACCCACTCATTGTTGCAATGTGATTTTGGCCGTACTTATGTACTTGCCCCATCGGTCGAACTCCTTCAGAAAGAAGTCCTGGTATGCCGGCTGGCTCATGTGGTCGGTGATCCTCATGAGCTTCTTCGTCTGCTCGACGATCCGGGGCTCGCGTAACGCCGCATCGATCGCGTCATGCAGATGGTTGAGGATGTCGGCAGGCAGGCCGGCAGGTCCGAAAATGCCTATCCAGGGCCCATGTCGATGTCGATCCCGAGCTCGCGCATGATCGGTACATTTCTGGCGTCACGGATACGCGGCTACGACGATCAATGTGCTGACGGAAGCGACCGGCCTGTCGCGTTCGAGCCTTTACCAGCGTTTTCAGGACAAGGATGGCCTGTTCCAGGTCACACTGGCACCTATACGGATCGGGTGCTGCGCAGGATGAAGTCGTACGAGGACGGCAGTTCGCGTGCGCGGCTCGAGGCCCTCCTGCGCGGGCTGCTGCCCACGGGGTCTCGTCGACCGCCGGGTTGCCTGCTCGCACGAAGTTGTGCCGAGCTCGTCGATCTGCCGCCGGAAGGACGGAAAGCGGCAACCTCGGGGATGAGTCAGCAGCGCCATCTGCTCGAAGACCTGCTCCGGGAAGCAATTGCAGGTGGGGAGCTGCCCCGCGGCGCAGATGTCGCCGCGCTGGCTTGGTATTTTCTCGGGGTAAGTCAAGCGGTTTTGGATCTACCGCAGGCGGGTGCGACCAGGAGCGAATTGGACCGGATGATCGCCGTTGCAATGCGGGCGTGGCCGGCCGCCGGTATCGCGCCAACAAGAACCTAGGCATGTACACCGGCTCGACGGTTGCCGGCATGTGAACGCGGCTTCCATCCTCGCCGGCACCCTCGGGCATGCGCTCGCGCAGGCAATCGCCTTAAAGCGCAGGCAAGTGGCCAGCGCGCCAGGCGGCCCCCATGGCGTCGCTGTAGGCGATGGTTTGCTGGCGCTGCGTGCCGAGCAGGTCACTGCCCAAGGTCATCACATCACCGTCCTTCAGGAACACAGGCGGTTTCTGGCCGAGGCCGACACCCGGCGGCGTACCGGTTGGAATCACGTCGCCGGGCCGAAGCGCCATAAAGCGGCTGAGATAAGACACGATGGTGGCAACGCCGAAAATCTGCGTGCGGGTGTTGCCGGTCTGCCGGCGAGTTCCGTTCACGTCGAGCCAGAGGTCGATATTCTGCGGGTCCGGCACTTCGTCAGCCGTCAGCAACCAGGGTCCAATCGGTGCATAGCCAAGGTAGCTTTTGCCCTTGGTCCACTGGCCTTCCATTTCGATTTGCCAGGCGCGCTCTGACACGTCGTTGCAAAGGCAGTAGCCGGCCACATATTGCAGCGCTTCTGCTTCGCTGACATGCCAGGCCGGACGGCCGATCACGATAGCGAGTTCGACCTCCCAATCAAGCTTGCCCGAGCCGGGTGCGATGAGGACCGGGTCGTTGGGTCCTGCCAGCGCGCTGGTGTGCTTGTTGAACACAATCGGCTGCGTGGGAATCGGCGTGTTGGTTTCTGCCGCATGGTCGGAATAGTTGAGGCCGATGCAAACCACATTCGGAACCTGGCCGACGCAGGGGCCGAGCCGTGTATCGGCGGGCACGGCAGGCAAGCTGGAGGTATCGAGGGCGCGCAGCCTTGCAAGGCTCTCGGGTGAAAGTGTTGGCCCGTGAATGTCGCTCACGACGGAAGACAAATCGCGCAAGGTGCCTTGTGTATCAATGAGGCCGGGTTTTTCAGAGCCACGGGGGCCGAATCGAACGAGACGCATGGGAAATCCTTTTGGCTTTTGAAGTATGTATTCAGGTTTGAGGCCGCGTTGTCAAACGCTGCTCGAGCTTCAGCGCAAGCTCGCCGAAGTTGCCATAGCGAAGCACGGCGGGACGCTTGAACGGCAGGTCAATCGCCCCCGCAAATGAGCCGGTGATGACGGCCTGCCCAGCCTCCAGACCCGTGCCCTGGCTGCGTAGAAACTCGGCAAGCCAGTAAAGAGGCAAGCGCGGGTCGCCGTTGGGGTGGCTGGCTGCAAATGTGATGTCGTCCTGGCCCTGTACCGAGAGTGCAATCTCGAAGGGACCAGGAAATGGCTCCTGCGCAAAGTCCAGGGCGACAGTCGGTCCCAGCACCACGCTTTGGTGCCACAGGCTGTCGGCCATCAGTTCAGGGCCGCTGGCGTCTGCAGCATCGTCATAGCGACAACCGAGCACCTCGACCGCCAGCCGCACGCTGCCGATGGCGGCGTTGACATCGGCGCGGGTGTAGGGGGTCGCCCGTGGCGGCAGGCTTTGCTTGAGCTCGAATGCCAGTTCGGGTTCGATGCGCGCTGCGCCTGTCGGTCCGGCAGGCGCAGCAGCCATGCCGCCCGATGGCCTTGCATCATGCAGCGCGGCGGCGACCCAGCGATCGCCCGGGGGCAACCCGCATTTCCAGCCGATGGCGGGGCTGCCGCGCAGTTCGCTGATTCGCCGCTGGATGCGCCAACCGTCTTCCGGCGTGGCCGGGCGCAAGCCGGCTTCGAGCCTTGCACCGAAGCGACCCGACGACTGAAGTGCGTGCAGGTAGCGCGCGGCGGCCTCGATGGCGCTCGGCTCCATGCGGGTCATGCGGCCAGCCCCACGGGCGCTGCCGCTTTGCCCGAGTGGCGCAGCACACCTCGGCTGAAAAAGATCCCGTTGATCTCGTCGCAAGTCGAAGAAGCGCCGGTCGCGCTGTTGGCGCGCTCGATCTGGATACCGTTCATTTGCCTGTTTCCTCGTGTCGACTGAAAATGCCTGTCTGGGCCTGTAAACCTCATCCGGTGTTTGGCCACGGCGCTGTCATCCCTGGGGCCAGACCAGGCCCAGCGTGCCGCTGGCCTGCTGCAGCAGGGCGTGAAACTCCGCGTCGCGCTCGGTGCCCATGCGCAGCAGCGGGCCGGCAATGCTGATCGTGCCCAACACGCGCCGGCTTTCGGGTTCGCGCACGGCCGTCGCAATCGCTTTCACGCCGGGCTCTGCCTCTTCAACTGCGAGCCCGTAGCCGCGGGCGCGGGTCGCGTCCAGTTCACGCAGCAGTTCATCGATGGTTTGCATCGCACGCGGACCGGCGAGCTTGCCGGGAGCGGCCGGCTGGCCCAAGCCGTTTTGCAATGCCAGCCGGGTCGCCGCTTCGTTGCTCATCGTGGCCAGCCACGCCTTGCCGTTGGCGGTGGTGTGCAGCACCGGCCGGCCATTGAGTGCCGGCTGGTACATCAGGCCGGGCGGCGCGCCTTGGGCCGATGCGAACCAGTGCAGCGCGTCGCCCTGCACAACGGTCAGCCGCACCAGTTCGCCGCAGCGCCTGGCCGCCTCATCGAGCACGGGCTGCACGATGCCAGGCAAGCCGGTGCCGCGCAGATATTGCTGGCCCAGCAAGGCCAGCTTCAGCGTCAGGCGATAGCGGTCGGTTTCGGCATCCTGCTCAATCCAGCCGAGCGTGGCCATTTCCGCGAGCAGCCGATGCGCCGGGCCTTTTTGCAGGTCCAGTGCAGTCGCGATGTCAGACAGGCGTCGCCATTGGCCTTCCACCGCCAGCAGCTCGATGACTTCGAGACATCTCTCCAATAAACCCTTGACAAGCCGCATTTGAAGAAACAGAATTCTTGTTGGAACAAAGTTACTTTAACGGTGCGCAAGACAAGTGTCAATCCTTTCGCAAAAGACATCGGCCCGAAAGCCGAAGTCCATTCATCGAAGGAAACAACACGCGTGCCGATCACCCGTGCATTGCTTTTCGCGGCGCATTGAAGGTGCGGTGTACCTGGTGTATGCCGGGCAGCCGCCCCTCACGAAAAAACAAGTCAGAGAGTTTCCATGTCCCTCGATCTTTCCCGCACCCTGCCGGACGACGCCGCCGATGCGCTGCTGATTGGCAGGCTCTGGCAGCCCGGCATCGGCCCGACGGTGGTCGCTTGCCACGACGGCATGCTGCTCGATTTGTCGAGGCTGGCCGCCACCGCCAGCCAATTGCTGGAATTGCCCGATGTGGCGAGTGCCGTGCGCGCCGCCTTGCCGACGGCACCCCCGCTGGCGCCGCTCGTCAGGGTGCTGGCCAACTCCGACGAGGCCCTGCGGGACGAATCGCATCCGTGGCTGCTGGCCCCGTGCGACCTGCAAGTCATCAAGGCCAGCGGCGTGACTTTTGTCGCCAGCCTGCTGGAACGCGTGATCGAAGAGCAGGCGCGCGGCGATGCTTCGCGTGCTGAGGCGATCCGCACGGCACTGTCAGGCATCCTGGACGACAACCTGGCCGGCATCGTGCCCGGCTCGCACGAGGCTGCGCGTGTCAAACAAGTCTTGATCGAGCAGGGTGTCTGGTCGCAATACCTCGAAGTCGGCATCGGCCCGGACGCCGAAATCTTCACCAAGGCGCCGGTGCTGTCGGCGGTGGGCACCGGCGCGCAGGTCGGCATCCATGCGGAGTCGAAGTGGAACAACCCCGAGCCCGAGGTGGTGCTTGCAATCAACAGCAGCGGCGCGGCCGTCGGCGCTGCGCTGGGCAACGATGTGAACCTGCGCGATTTCGAAGGGCGCAGCGCGCTGCTGCTCGGCAAGGCCAAGGACAACAACGCGTCGTGCGCGATCGGCCCCTTCATCCGGTTGTTCGATGCGGGGTTCACGGTCGACGATGTGCGCCGCGCCGATCTCGCGATGCGGGTCGACGGCCCCGAAGGCTTCACCATGCACGGCGCCAGTTCGCTGGCCAAGATCAGCCGCGATCCGCTCGACATCGTGGCGCAGGTGATCGGCCCGAACCACCAGTACCCCGACGGCTTCATGCTGTTTCTGGGCACGATGTTTGCGCCGACCCAAGACCGCCACGGGCCCGGCCTTGGCTTTACCCATGAAGTGGGCGATGTGGTGCGCGTGGCAACGCCCCGGCTCGGCACGCTGGTCAACCGCGTCAACCACTGCAGCAGCATCACGCCCTGGCGCTTCGGCATCACTGCGTTGATGGGCAATCTGGCGCAGCGCGGGCTGCTCTGATCAACACCAAGGCGAGACCAAGTTTCATGAATCCATCGACAACTGTATCCAAGGCCGTGAATGACGTGGCGCCGCTGATCAGGCTGGCTGCGCAGGACGACGTCGGCATTGCCCGGCGCGACCTGGCAGCGGGCGAATCGCTCGCCCCCCTTGGGCTCGTATGTGCCGGTCCCGTTCCCGCCGGCCACAAGGTGGCCCTTCATGACATTGCAAAAGGCGCGGTTGTGCGCCGTTATGGCCAGGTCATTGGCATGGCGACGCAGGCCATCAGCGCCGGTGCTCATGTGCATGTGCACAACCTCGGCATGGGTGAGTTCACGCGCAGCTCCAGCGTGGGCGAGGCCTATCGGCCGACAAGTTTCATCGATCCCGCCGCAACCTTCATGGGCATCGTCCGTGCCGACGGCCGCGTCGCAACGCGCAACTACATCGGAATTCTGTCAACGGTCAATTGCTCTGCCAATGTGTCGCACGCGATTGCCGAGCGCTTCAAGGGTGCGGCCCTCGCCGCCTATCCGAATGTCGACGGCGTTGTACCGCTCACACACGGCAGCGGCTGCGCGATGGACCCCGACGGCGAAGGGCTTGCCTTGCTGCGCCGCACGCTGGCAGGCTATGCACGGCATGCCAACTTTGCTGGAGTGCTGATCGTTGGACTGGGCTGCGAGTCCAATCAGCTGGATGCCCTGAAAGTGGCCGGTGAACTTTCTGAAGGTCCGATGCTGCGCACCCTGGGCATTCAGTCCAGCGGTGGCACGCGCGCGGCAATCGATGCCGGAGTGGCGGCCATCGAGTCGATGTTGCCTGAGGCGAACAAGGTACTGCGACAGCCAGTGGCTGCCAAACATCTGGTGGTCGGCCTGCAATGCGGCGGCTCTGACGGCTATTCGGGCATCTCGGCCAATCCGGTGCTGGGCGCCGCGGTGGATTTGCTGGTGCGCCATGGCGGAACCGCGATCCTGTCGGAAACGCCGGAGATCTATGGTGCGGAACATTTGCTGACGGCCCGCGCCGCCTTGCCGGCGGTGGCCGAGAAGCTTGAAGAGCGCCTGCGCTGGTGGGAGGACTACACCTCGCGCAATCACGGCGAAATGAACAACAACCCATCACCGGGCAACAAGGCGGGCGGCTTGACGACCATTCTTGAAAAGTCTCTCGGCGCGGTGGCCAAAGGCGGCAGCAGCGGCTTGATGGCGGTTGTCGAATATGCCAGGCCTGTTCAAGCCCATGGGCTGGTGTTCATGGACACGCCCGGCTATGACCCGGTCTCTGCAACCGGCCAGGTTGCCGGCGGCGCCACCCTGCTCTGCTTTACCACCGGACGAGGCTCGGTCTATGGCTGCAAGCCTTCGCCTTCGCTGAAGATCGCCACCCATTCGGGCCTCTACCGGCGCATGAATGAAGACATGGATTTCAACGCCGGCGAAGTGCTCGACGGTACGGCCAGCGTTGAGGATGCCGGTGCGCGGCTGTTCGCGCTGATGCTGGAGACCGCCTCCGGCGGCAAGACCAAAAGCGAAGCACTCGGCATCGGCACCGATGAATTCGTGCCGTGGCAACTGGGCGCGGTGATGTAGTCTTTGCCTTGGCCGCGCATTGCCTCAAGTGCGCCGCCGCTGCGACGCCGTTGAAAGCTGCACCGCGCTTTTCGCGGGCGCTGCGCCAGGCAGCGTGGCGGCATTGATCTCGCGCACGCTCCCTTGAACGCCGGTCATCCGAGCTTCTCGCTGCCGCGAGCACCGAATCGGACGAGCGGCATTCCTCTTGTGATCCCTGCAGGGATCAGTGCAACGGCTCGAGCCGTTCGCCGGAGTCGGCGCGGAAAAGATGAACATGCGCGCTGTCCGCACCCAGGCGCACCTGGTCGCCGGGGCGCACACCGACCCGTTCGCGCAGCACGCAGGTGAGCTTGGTGCCGCCCGCATCGACGATGAGGTGCGTCTCCGAGCCGGTGGACTCCACCACCAGCACCCGCGCCTCCACGCCCTCGGCGTCCAGCCGCAGGTGCTCGGGCCGCACGCCCAGCGTGAGGGCCTGCCCGCTTGTGGCCGGCACGCCGGGCACGGTCCAGTGGTTGCCCGCGTTGTCCACAACGCCCTTGCCGTTCACCTTGACGGGCAGCAGGTTCATCGACGGCGAGCCGATGAAGGCCGCGACAAAGACGTTGCGCGGCCGGTCGAACAGGTCGAGCGGCGTGCCTACCTGTTCCACGATGCCATCGTGCATGGCCACGATCTTGTCTGCCATCGTCATGGCCTCGATCTGGTCGTGCGTGACGTAGACGGTGGTGGCCTTCAGGCGCTGGTGCAGCTCGCGAATCTCCGCACGCATTGCCACACGCAGCTTGGCGTCCAGATTGGACAGCGGCTCGTCGAACAGGAAGACCTGCGGGTCGCGCACGATGGCTCGGCCCATGGCGACGCGCTGGCGCTGGCCGCCGGAGAGCTGCTTGGGCAGCCGCGTGAGCAGTGGCTCCAGCCCCAGGATCTTGGCAGCCCGGGCCACGCGCTCTTCGGTCTCCTGCTGCGGCGCATGGCGCAGCTTCAGCGAGAACGCGAGGTTGTCCGCCACCGTGAGATGCGGGTACAGCGCATAGTTCTGAAACACCATGGCGATGTCGCGATCCTTGGGCAGCAGGCCGTTCACGCGGCGCCCGCCGATGCGGATCTCACCGCCGTCGATGCCTTCCAGGCCCGCGACCATGCGCAACAGCGTGGACTTGCCGCAGCCCGAGGGGCCGACCAGCACGACGAATTCGCCGTCCCGGATGTCGATGCTCACGCCGCGGATGATCTGCGTGCTGCCGAAGGACTTGGCGACGTCCTGAATCTCAACTGTTGCCATCTTGGTGTCTCCTCATTCAAAAGATAAATTTGTTGTCGCGCAAAGCCGGCCGGGTGCCGCTGCGCGCACTTCCAGGTCGAAGGGGGGAGTTGTGATCCCTCATCCCGCTTGCCAGGCGGTTTTCAGCCGCGTGTATTCATGCAGATAGCGGCCCACGGCAGCGTCACGCAGTTCGGTGGCCTGTTGCAATAGCGCAAGGGCCGCATCGAAGGCGCCGGGATCACATGCCTCCAGCAACAGCACCCAGCGAGCCGGGGCCTGCAGGTCCTTGCGGTCCTTGCTTTCGGCAGTGCGCTGGCCCGACATGCCGGGGTCCGAGCCCAGCAGGTGCGCACCGCTGATGCGCGGCAGCCGCGCAGCGGCTTCCAGCGCCGAGGTCAGGCGCGGCACCACGTCGCGCACCGTGTCGTCCGCGATGTCGAAGCGCACGGTCAGCATCGCGCCACCCGAGCCCACACCGTGGCTGGCCACCACGCGCGTGAGTGATCGCGTGGTCGTCTGGAAATGTGCGGTGGTCGCACGCGTCCACTCCGTGGGCTCGTTCAAGCGCGACAGATAGTCGCTGCCCTGGATGACCTGGAAGCTCGCGGTTTCATACAGAGTGAAGAACTCCGGCTGCGTCGCGGCATCGGCAGCGCGATAGCGGCGCCCCCGCACAAATCCGGGAATGCCCACGCGCTCGGGCATGTGCTCGTGCAGATGCCAAGCGTAAAACTCTGCGCGCCCGGCCTCGGCGATGTCGTTCCAGATAGCCACTGCACCTTCACCTGCCAGCATGGTTTTGCTCCTTGAATGTGGTGGGCACGGCCTCGCGCAGGTTGAGCGCGACTTGGCCGACCCTTCGGAAACACAGCGCAGCCGCTCGGCCGGCCGCGCACGATGGACGCCTGTGAATGAAAACGACGCCTGGAGCGGCGGACGCGCATGGCACCTCGGCTCCGGCGAGCTTCCGATGGGGAAGGCCTTTATCCATTGGAGACTTTCAGCGGCGTGATCCCCATCATGGCTTCCATCACCTTGCGGCTGGGCCACAGGTCGGCGATCTCCGCCGCGGTGGCTTGCACGTCGGGCGCGATGGCGGCGATGCGCTCCGGTGGGAGTCGCGCCACGGGACCGGCCACACTGACGGTGCCGATGGCGCGGCGGCTTTGCGGATCCACGATCGCGCAGCCCACCGCGCACGTGCCTGGCTCCCCTTCCTCGACGGATGTGCCATAGCCGCGCGCGCGCGTCAGCGCAAGTTCGGCACGCAGGCTGGCCTCGTCGCGCACGACTGGCCGGCCGAACCGGGAAGGCACGACAAAGCCGCGCGCCTTGACCAGCGCCACGGCCTGCTCCTCGTCCAGGCTCGCCAGCCAGGCTTTGCCGGTCGACGTGGCGTGCAGCACCACGGGCTGGCCCATATCGGGGTCGTAACGCAGGCCGGAGAGCGCGCCCTGGGCCTTGGCGATCCAGATCAGCGCATCGTCTTCCACCAATGCCAGGCGCACCAGTTCGCCGGTGCGCGCGGCCAGCCGGTCCAGAGACGGCTGGCAAATTTCCGTGATGCCGGAGGCCGCGAGGAAGCGAAAGCCGATGGCGGCCAGCTTCACCGTCATGCGGTAGCGCTGGCTGTACTCGTCCTGCACCGCCAGCCCGCGCCTCACCAAGATGGACAGCAGCCGGTGCACGGCGCTCTTGGGCAGTTCCAGTCGCCGCGCGACCTCGCTGATCGGCAGCCCTTGGGGGTAGTCGGCCAGCAGCGTGAGGATGTCCAGCACGCGCTCGATCATGTCGCCAGTGGCCACGAAAATCTCCATCTATTTAGAACAGGGTTCCAATGTAGCATCATAAGTTAACCCGGAACCAAGGGATATCCCGCATGACGAGGCGTATTCAAGCAACTACATTGGAACGATGTTCTATGTGAGGTCGTTTTTATGAATGCCATTCCCTACGGGCAGGCCGCGACTGTGGCGCAGGCGGACCCCCGGCCGCCGGGCTTCTGGACGCGTTTCGCCTGGTTTGCGCCAGCCGTCGCCGTGCTGCTCGCCGTCACGCTCTATCCCACGGCCGTGGTGCTGTGGCTGAGCGTCCACCGCACGCGCCTCTATGACGTGGTGGAAGGCGTGGGCCTGGCGAACTATGTCTCAGTGATCACTTCTCCCGCCTTTCTCGAACTCAGCCTCAACTCCCTGCTGTACGTGTTCGGCGCGCTGGCCGTGGTGCTGCCCGTAGGACTGGCTTGCGCCCTTGCGCTGCAGAACATTGCGCGCGGCGCTGCGTACGTCCGTACCCTGCTGTTGCTGCCCTGGACGCTGTCCATGGGCGTGGTGGGCTGCTTCTGGCTGTGGCTGCTCAATCCCTCGTACGGGCCCATGAGCTATCTGATGCGGTCCCTGGGCATGGAGCCCGGCCTGATGCTGGGCGACCCTTCGCTGGCGCTGATCCTCGTCATCCTGGTCACCGCGTGGTGGTCCTTTCCCTACGTGATGGTGATGATGAGCGCCTCGCTGCAAAGCATCCCGGCGGAGCTGTACGAGGCGATCGATATCGACGGGGGTGGCCTGCGCGCGCGCCTGCGCCACGCGGTGTGGCCGCACATCGCGCCCACGCTGGGCAGCACCGCGCTGGCGCTGGGCATCCTCTACCTCACGCTCATCACGCTGATCCTGGTGCTCACCGGCGGCGGACCGCTGGGCTCCACCGCCACCTGGAGCTTCGAAGTGTTCTCCAGCGCCTTCCGCTCGGTGGACCTGTCGCCCTCGTCGGTCATCTCCGTCGTGGTGCTCGCGGTCAATCTCTTCCTTGGCTACCTTTACACGCGGCTCACCGGCCGCGTCTCGGGCTGAACATCATGCATATCCGCCGTTCCGAAAAAATGCTGTCCTGGGCCGTGCTGACGGCCTTGGTACTGGTCGTGCTGATCCCGCTGTCCTGGGCGGTGCTCACCTCGCTCAAGAGCGAGGCCAACGTCATGGCCTACCCGCCTACCTTCTTCCCTACCGAGCCCAGCCTCTCGGCGTACAAGGCGGTGTTCCGAAACGAGACCTTCGGCACCGACCTGTTCAACTCGGTGCTGTACGCGGTCGGCGCGGTTGCGCTCGCAGTACTGCTGTCCGCGCCCGCCGGCTACGCGGCTTCACGCTTCGAGTTCCGCGGCAAGCGCACCGTGATGCTGCTGATCCTGTCCACGTCGATGATCCCCGGCGTTGCGCTGCTGGTGCCGACCTACTTCCTGCTGGACGCGCTGGGCCTCTTGAACAACGCCGCGGTCATCATCGTGGTGCAGGCCGCGCGCCTGGTGCCGCAGACGGTGTGGTTCATGCAGAACTTCGTAGACGCCGTGCCGCGCGAGCTGGACGAGGCGACCCAGGTGGACGGCGCCAATCACTGGCAAACGTTCACCAAGGTCATCCTGCCGCTGGTGCGGCCCGGCATCGCCGCAAGCGCCGTCATCGGCATGGTCACGACCTGGAACGACTACATCACCGTGGCCGCGTTCGCGCCCGAGGTCGCGCACCGCACGCTGCAAGTGGCCCTGGTCAACCAGGTGTTCGACAGCATCGGCATCACCTGGTCGTACGTCATGGCCTACGCCGTGGTGTCCTCCCTTCCCATCGTCGCCATCTTCGTGCTTGCGCAGCGATGGTTCATCAGCGGCCTGACCGCCGGCGCCGTCAAAGGCTAGTCCAACACACGTGCACTTAAACCAGGAGACCAACATGAACGAGAAAAAACCAGCAAGCATGAACGAACAGAACCCGGCGCCGCGTACGAGCCGGCGCATCTTCCTGGGTGGCATGGCTGCCATGCTGGGCACACCCGCGGGCCCAGGCTTTCGCGCAGACCACGGAGACCATCGCCTACGACACCTTTCTCGACCCGGCCAACACCAAAGATCCGCGTGCGGCGGCGCAGACGCAGATGATCGCGGCTTTCGAGGCCAGCCAGCCGCGTGTGAAGGTACGTGTGGTGGTGGACCCCGCCGGGCAAAACGGCGTACGCGCGGCGCGCGCCAAGTCGGACAGCCCCGACGTGATCCGCGTGAACAACTTTCAGATGCCCGAGTTCGTGTCCACCGGCTCGGTGCTGGCCATCGACGAGCTGATCGCGCGCGACAAGGTGGACACCACGGACTGGCTGATCGGCCTGGACCAGACGCGCGTCAACGGCAAGATCTGGGGCTTGCAGCAGGACTATCGCATCCCGATCTACGTCTACCGCAAGAGCAAGTTCAACGAGGCGAAGATTGCGACGCCGCCGCGCACGTACGGGGAAGTGAGCGCGCTCGGCCCGCTGCTGACCAGGCAGAACCAGATGGCCTACGGCGTCCCCATCGGCCTGAGCGGCGGGATCGGCGGCGCGCAGGCGTTCATGGAGTTCATCGTGAGCTCCATCGTTGCGGGCAACAGCGACCCGTTCTTCGCGCCCAACGGCCGCGAGATCGGCTTCAGCGACAAGCGGCTGCTGCTGGCCGCCACCATCGTCAAGGACCTCTTCCAGAAGAAAGCTGCGACACCCGTGAGCCTGCAGTTCGCGTACAACGAGCTGCAAGATGGGATGCGGGCAGGCACGGTGGCCTCCGCCACCTTCGGGCTGTACCGATACCGTGGCCTGAAGGCTGCCGTGGCCGACGACCTGGCCTGGGCGCCGGCCCCTTCGGTGGAGCCCGACGACAAGCACGCGGTGTATGGCTTTCAGATGTGCATCAATAGCCATTCGCCACGCCAGGGCGGCGCGTGGGAGTTCGTCAAGTTCATGGCCAGCCCGGCCGCTCAGGCGATCGCCGCGCGAGGCGGCGAAGTGGTGGCGCGCGCCAGCGCCTACAAGGACGCCTACTTCAAGACGCCCGAAGCCGAGGACCAACTGGGCTGGAAGGCGCTGGTGGAAAAACGCGGCCGCATGGTGAACTACTCCATCATCCAGTCGACCTTCAATCAGATCTGCGGCGAAGCCTTCCAGCGCATGATCCTGCGTGACCTGGCGCCTGCAGCCGTGGCGCTCGAGGTGCGCACTCGTTACACCGAAGCGCTGGCCAAAGCATGATGCCGCATGTCACAGGAACAACCCGACTCTATGGGTTGGTGGGCGATCCGCTGACGACAGCCAAGTCGCCCGAACTATTGAACCGGATCTTTGCCGAACAGCGCGCAGACGCGGTGTGCATCCCATTGGCCGTCAAGGACGATGACCTGCCCGCATTCGTCACCGGCGCACGGGCGTTGGGGAATCTCTCCGGCCTGCTGGTCACGATGCCCCACAAGCAACGGATGCTGGCCTTCGTCGACGAACTGCATCCGACTGCCCGGCAGGTCGGCGCAATCAACGTCATCCGCTGCGATAAGGATGGGCGCTGGGTCGGTGCCATATTCGATGGCCTCGGCTGTGTGCTTGGCATGCAATGGGAGGGCAACCACCCGGCGAACAAGTCCGTTCTTCTCGTCGGCGCCGGCGGTGCGGGAAGAGCCATCGCGTTCGCTGTCGCATCCGCGGGCGCCCGGACATTGACCATATCCGATGTCGACGAGCATCGTGCGGACGACCTCGCCAAATCCGTCGCCGCCGCGACCGGTTGCACCACACATTCCGGCCCACCCGATCCGCACGGATTCGAAATCGTCATCAATGCCACGCCGCTGGGTATGCACGCGAACGATCCCATGCCCGTGGATCCCGAGA
Organism: Variovorax paradoxus; assembly: GCF_030815975.1. Classification (NCBI taxonomy): domain Bacteria; kingdom Pseudomonadati; phylum Pseudomonadota; class Betaproteobacteria; order Burkholderiales; family Comamonadaceae; genus Variovorax; species Variovorax paradoxus. Next base: position 654,641 of record NZ_JAUSXL010000001.1, on the reverse strand, counting down.
GGCTGGATCCCGGCACCATCGTCGTAGACATCATCAATGCACCCGAGCCGACGCCGCTTTGCCGCACCGCCGATGCACGCGGTTGTCGTACCCAAGGCGGCCGCCCGATGCATGAAGGGCAGGCGCTGCATGCCCTGCGTTTTCTTGGATTCGATTACCGACCTGACGGCAAATCACTACCGGGCGGGCCCGAAACCACGCAGTTGTCGCCATCTGAATGAAAGGAAGATGTCATGAATAGGCTTTCCAGGATCGCCGCGGCATTCCGTGCGGCTGGCTGCACGAGAGGAGGATACGCATGAAAGTTGCATTGCTGGAAGCCAGCCATTGGCATGTCCCGCTCTATCTTGATGCGCTCGACACGCCCGGGATCGAGGTGGTTGCCGTTTCGGATGCGGAGCATGTCAAGGGAGAGGCAATCGCCGCGCGATTCGGCAGTACGCTGTATTCGTCGCCCTATGAGCTGCTGGAGCGGGAGGAAGTCGATTTCGCGTTTGTGTTCGGTCGACATTCCGAGATGCCGACGCTCGCGGAAGCGGTGATTGCGCGGCGAATTCCATTTGCGCTGGAGAAGCCCTGCGGTGTCAACATGTCGCAGGTGACCCGGCTGCGGAAACTGACCGAGGAAGCCAATCTTTATTGCGCGGTACCACTCATCTTTCGCATGAGCGACCTGCTCAGCGCAGTCAACGGTGCCGAGGGTCGCATCCCGTCGGACTTCAACTTCATGTCCTTTCGTTTCATCGTCGGTCCGCCCGGACGTTACGAAGCTGCAGGCGCAGGCTGGGCGCTCGATCCCGCGTTTTCCGGTGGCGGATCCACGATCAATGTCGCGACGCACTTCATCGACCTCTTCAGATTGCTGACCGGCAAGGAAGTCACACGCGTCTCGGCGACCATGAACTCCAGGACGCACCGACGTGAGGTTGAAGACTATTCGTTGCTGACGATGCAAACCGAAGATGGCGTGATCGGCCTCGTGGAGACCGGCTACAGCTTCCCCAGTACCCCTGACGAGCAGCGCGAGTTCTCGTTCACCCTTGCATCCGATCGCATGTACGCGAAATCGGGCCCCGACCGGATCGAGATCCGAGACCGAAGCAATCTCGCCGCCGGCACCCGGAGCCTGCGTCTCGAACTGGACACTGATGCTTACTACCCCTTGTTCGTCAAACGGGTCCTTGCCGAATGTCGCACGGGTGCGAAGCCGATCGCGTCATTGCGCGACGCCGAGGCAATGATGCAGGTCATGGACGCGGCCTACGCTTCGGCTCGGCAAGGCGGTGCGCTCCAGACTCTTGCGCCGATAGCCGTGTGAACCGACCGACCACCCATCGCCACCTGCGCGAGCGCCGCGCATCTGGTAGCACTCGCCGACCAAGCAACTGAAAGGGAATCCGATGAGCAAGACTGCGCGATACCAAGGTCCATTGCCGCTTGACCAGGCGAAATCCAAGTTTGTTCTCACGCCCCTCGAGGACAACCGCTTTCATCGGGATGGTCCTCGCGCCAATGTCGAGTACCGGGATCTCGGAATGGCGGAGGCTTCGGGGGGCCGCATCAGCGCCAAGCACATCCGCGCTGTCCAGCCGTTCGGCAAGGAGACCGGTTGGCATTGGCACGACATGACGGCGCACTTCGTGTACGTGCTCAAAGGCTGGGTCGAATTCAGGTTTGACGGCATGCCCGAACCGGTGACCGTCGTTGCCGGCTCCTGCCTCAGCCAGCCCGCCGGCGTGGCGCACAACGTCATTCGCCAGTCTGACGACCTCGAGCTGATAGAAATCAACACGCCCGCGGACTATGTGACGGTCGAATGTTCTCCCTGAGCGGCTGCTTTCGCCGTCTCACGCCTCCAGCCGCAGATCGAAGGCTTTCCGTGCTTTCTCGACCTGCGTGATATTGGCCAATGTCCAGCCATGCAGCGCCTTGAACGGCTGCTCCAGCGTGCGGCCGAGCGGCGTGACTGCGTACTCCACGGCTACGGGTGACACCGGAATCACGCGACGCGAGATGAGCCCGTTGCGTTCGAGCCGCCGCAGGCACTGGGTGAGCGCTTTCTGCGTGATGCCTTCCAGCTGCCGCTTGATCACGTTGAAGCGCAGCGGGCCGTCTGCGAGCACGTGCAGCACCATCATCGACCACTTGTCCGCAATCTGATCGAACAAGGCACGGCTGGGGCAATCGGCGGCGAAGCATTGAAATCGCTTCGATGGGTGAAAACTGGTTGCTGGGTTCACAGACCCGCGTCCAGGCATGAAAGCGGGCTCCCGAGATGCGCCGGAGCGCATGGCCGTCCTGGTGCGATCACCGACGGCACCACCTTGTCAGGTGACCCGAGCCGTTGTGTTGGCGCGCATTCGTTCACGCCTTGCCACGCAGCAGCAGGCATTGCTACTTTCAGCTGCTTTCGCTGCATCGGCCAGGACTCCCATAATCGAACGGGCCCTCCCCACAGAGGCGGCCATTCACAGGGCGGTTCCGCGCATTGCTGCCGGCGCCTGCGTTCTCTCTTCCATCATGAATTCCAAGCAAATCATCACCGACCACGACCTCTGGCGCAAAGGCATCGGAGGCGCGCCCGCAGGGCTGGCCGGGCAGGCCGGGCAGGCCGACAGCCTGGCTTATGCCGGCCTCGATCTCGACCTGGCCCAGTTCGTCGATTCCACTTTCAATGGCAGCAGCTTCACGGCCACGACCTTCAGGCAGGCGGCCTGGCGTTCCTGCGGCTTCACGGGTTGCAGCTTCACCGGCTGCGACTTCGAGGGCATCGCGCTCACCGACTGCGTCTTCACCGGCTGCGTGTTCTCCCAGTCCCAGCTGCGGCACAGCCGGCTCAGCGGCTGCCGGTTCAGCAACTGCCAGTGGGACGGCCTGAACTTCGACAGCAGCCATTGGACCCGCGTCGCCATCCTGGGCTGCACCGGAACCAGGGTGCGGGCCGATGGCCTGTCCGGCGAGCAGGTCGACTTCACCGGCAGCAATTTCGAGCAGCTGGAATTTCGCAACGCCAGCATCAACTGAGGCCCCTTCTTTCCAGGGTGCAGGGCGCTATATTGCGGACAGCCCGTGCCCGCCGGCACAGGGCAAGACCATTCGCTCGAAAAGCCTGGCGCCATGCGTCGCGCAAGAGCAAACCAGGAGGCATTTTGGATCTGCGCGACCTGCAGTACTTCGAGGTCATCGCCGAGCTCGAGCACATGGGCCGCGCCTCCGAGCGGCTGCACCGTACCCAGCCCGCATTGACGAGTTGCGTCAAGCGCCTCGAGGAAGCCTGCGGCGCGGCCCTGTTCGAGCGAACGGGACGCGGCATCCGCCTCACGGCCGCCGGCAAGGCCCTGCTCAAGTGGGCGCAGCGCACGCGCTTCGACGTGGAGAGCGCGCGCCGCGAGATCGGCGACATCGGCCGCGGCCTGGCCGGCAACATCCGCATCGGCATCGTGCCCACGGCCGCGCAGTTCCTGCTGCCGCCGGCCGCGCGGGAGCTGATGAGCGAGGCGCCGGACATCACGCTTCGCACGACGGTCGCCCTGGGCGACATCCTGACGCCGCTGCTGCGCGCAGGCGAGATCGACCTGATGGTCGGTACCGAGGGTGCCGCAGATCCGGGCTTCACCTCGAAGCTGCTTGCCGAAGACCCCATCGTCGTGGCCGCGACCAGCTCGCATGAAATCTTCAAAAAGCCCAGGCCGACGCTCAGGGATCTGAGCGGCTACCGCTGGGTGCTGCAGCCGGCCGGCGCACCGACGCGCGACTGGCTGGACCAGACCTTCGACCGCAGCCACCTGCCGCGGCCCCAGGTGCAAGTGGAAAGCACGATGCTGCTGATGCTGCCGAGCCTGATCGCCGAGACCGGCCTGCTGAGTTTCATCTCGCGGCTGCATCTGCAGGAAGGCCGCTCGGGTGCGGCGCTGCGCGAGGTGAAGGTCCGGGGCGTGACGATGCGCCGCCGCATGGTCGTCACCTACCGCGAGAGCGGATACCTCTCGCCGGCAGCGCAGCGCCTGGTGGTGCTGCTGGCCAAACACGGGCGCTTTCGATCGCGCTGATACCCCAAGCCGCATTTATCGGTTCCAAGAAATTATCGATTGGACCATTGAGGTCTCAGCGCGAATACTTGCCTCCATCGAACGCACCGGACCCGCTTCACAGGGCCGGGCAGTTCGGCCACTGGAGACAAGTTCATGCCCTCATTCCCGCTTCGTGCCGGCGCTTCGCGTCGTCTCGCCATTGCCACCGCAGCCCTGGTTGCCGGCGCCACCCTCCTCGCGCCTGCCGGCGTTCTTGCGCAGTCCTCCTATCCGTCGCGGCCGATCCGGCTGATCGTGCCCTTCCCGGCCGGCGGCGGCACCGACCTGATCGCGCGTGAAGTTGCCAACAAGGTCGCCACCAGCAACGGCTGGTCGATCGTCATCGACAACAAGCCCGGCTCGGGTGGCAACCTGGGCGTCGATGCGGCGGCCAAGGCTGCGCCCGACGGCTACACGCTGGTGCTCGGCCAGACCAGCAACCTGGCGATCAATCCCACGCTCTACGCCAAGCTGCCGTACAACCCGGAAAAGGATCTGGCACCGATCGGCCTCGTCGCCAGCGCGCCGCTGGTGCTGGTGGTGGCGGCCGACTCGCCGTACAAGACACTGGCCGACGTGGTGGCCGCGGCCAAGGCCAGGCCCGAGGCGCTCAACTATGCGAGCTCGGGCAGCGGCACGGTGGCGCACCTGGCGACCGAGCTCTTCCAGAAGACCGCGAATGTCAGGTTCACCCACGTGCCGTACAAGGGCGCCGCGCAGGGGTCGACCGACCTGATCGGCGGCCAGATCCAGATGTACATGTCCTCGGTGCCCACGCTGATCGGGCACATCAAGAGCGGCAAGATGCGCCCGATCGTCGTCACCTCGCGCAAGCGCACCACCGACCTGCCGGATGCGCCGACGGTCGACGAGTCGGGCTACAAGGGCTTCGAGGCCGCGACATGGTTCGGCGTCGCGGGCCCGGCCGGCCTGCCGAAGGAGGTGGTCGCCAAGCTCAATGCGGCATTCAACAAGGCACTGCAGGACCCCGAGGTCAAGCGCAAGCTCGCGAGCCAGGGCGCCGAGGTGAAGGGCAGCACGCCGGAAGAATTCGGCGCCTACATCCGCGAAGAAACCGTGCGCTGGGGCAAGGTCGTCAAGGACTCGGGCGCCAAGGTCGACTGACGCGAACGCCGCACCTCCCGTCTTCACTCCTCAAGAGAAAAATCCATGTCCTTCAACCCTCCCGACATCATTCGCGATTTCGAGCGCGTGCCCGCGCACATCGTGGCGCAGGCCGCCGCACTGCAGCCCGCCATCCTGGCCGACGTGGCCGGCCGCCGGGGCGCCATGCATGGCCGCATCAAGGCGCTGCGCCCGCGCATGAAGCTGGCCGGCCCCGCCTTCACGGTGGAGGTGCGCCCCGGCGACAACCTGATGATCCATGCCGCCATCGCGATGGCCAGGCCCGGCGACGTGCTGGTGATCGACGGCAAGGGCGACCAGGGCTCGGCGCTCATGGGCACCATCATGATGACGGCCTGCCAGAAGCTCGGCATCGCGGGCGTGGTGATGGATGGCGCCTGCCGCGACAGCCTCGAGATCGACGAGATGAACTACCCCGTGTTCTGCGTGGGCACCAACCCGAACGGCCCGACCAAGAACATCGCCGGGCGGATCGGGCATCCGGTTTCGGTCGGCGACGTCACGGTGCGCCCGGGCGACTTCGTGATTGCCGACGGCGACGGCGTGGTGGTGGTGGAGCGCGAGAAGATCGAGGCTCTGCTGCCCGCGGCGGCCCGGAAGGTCAGCGACGAGGCCGCACGCATTGCCGCCATCAAGGAAGGCGACACCGCCGCCGAGTGGCTGAACAGCGCGCTGCGCACGGCCGGCGTGCTGAAGGAAGGAGAGGCCCTGTGAGCACCATCCTTGTGACCGGTGCCGACCTCGCGCCGCAGGCGATCGCGCTGCTCGACGGCCACGAGATCGTCTATGCCGGCAAGGCGCCGACCGAGGACGACCTGGTGGCGCTGTGCCGCGCGCACGACCCCGTGGCCATCATCGTGCGCTACGGCAAGGTCGGCGCCGCGGTGATGGATGCGGCGCCCTCGCTGCGCGTGATCTCCAAGCATGGCAGCGGCACCGACACCATCGACAAGGCTGCCGCCCAGGCGCGGGGCATCGAGGTGGTCGCGGCCGTGGGCGCGAACGCCGCCGCGGTGGCCGAGCAGGCGTTGGCCCTGCTGCTGGCCTGCGCCAAGTCCGTGGTGCTGCTCGATGCGCGCATGCATGGCGGCCACTGGGACAAGGCCACGCACAAGAGCCTCGAACTCGGCGGCCGCACCATCGGGCTGGTCGGCCTGGGTGCGATCGGATTGCGCTTTGCCCGCATGGCCGATGCGCTGGGCATGCGCGTCATCGGCTTCGATCCCTATGCCGGGAATCTTCCGCCCCATGTGACGGCCGTCGATCTGCCGGCGATCTGGCGCGAGTCCGATGCAATTTCGCTGCACTGCCCGCTGACGGAAGACAACCGCGGCCTGGTCAACACCGAGACGCTGGCCCGGTGCAGGCGCGGCGTGATCCTGGTCAACACCGCGCGCGGCGGCCTCGTCGACGAGGCGGCGCTGTTGGCCGCGGTGCGCTCGGGCCAGGTCGGCATGGCCGGCCTGGACAGCTTCGCGGTCGAGCCCATGGCCGCCGGGCATCCGTTCCAGGGCGAGAAGAACTTCGTGCTGAGCCCGCACATCGGCGGGGTGACGGGCGATGCCTATGTGAACATGGGTGTCGGCGCGGCAAGGAACCTGCTGCAGGTTCTGGCACGCCAGCCGGCCACGGCCTGAGCCGCGCTACGCGGTCGCCCCGCACGAAAGCGTCACGCGATTTCGTCGAAACGGCGAAACGAACCGCGGCTTCGACGTTCTGCTCTCTGGCGCCTGCCAGCCTTCGCTTCTACATTTTCCTGACGGAGCCGCGGCTCTTTTCTGGAGAAACAAAATGTCGAAGCTGCAAGTCAAGAACGTTCTGGTGCTGGGTGCGGGCAAGGTGGGCAGCACGGTGGCGGACATGATCGCCGAATACCACCGCATTCCCGTGACGCTGGCCGATCAGCGCGCCGGCAAGCCGTCCAGCGATCCGCTGGTGCGGCAGATCACATTGAACGTGGAGGACGAGGCGGCGCTTGCCAGCGAACTGGCTTCGCACACCGTGGTCATCAACGCGCTGCCGTTCTTTCTGGCCGCGCGCGTCGCCACGCAGGCGGCGCGGCTGGGCGTGCACTACTTCGACCTCACGGAAGACGTGGCGGCCACGCATGCGATCCGCCAGCTGTCCCATGAAGCCACGTCGGTGCTGATGCCGCAAAGCGGGCTTGCGCCCGGCGTGATCGGCATGCTCGGCGGCCACCTGGCGGGGCACTTCGACGAGCTCTACGACCTGCGCCTGCGCGTTGGCGCGCTGACGCGCAATGCCACCAACAGCCTTCGCTACAACTTCACCTGGAGCATCGACGGCGTCATCAACGAATACTGCAACGCCTGCGATGCGATCGTGAACGGCCAGCTCGTGTCGGTGCAGGCGCTCGAGGGCCACGAGACCTTCACGCTCGACGCGGAGGCCTTCGAAGCCTTCAACACATCAGGCGGCCTCGGCACGCTCTGCGAGACGCTGCGCGGCAAGGTGCGCAACCTCGACTACAAGACCATCCGCTATCCGGGCCACCGCGATGCGATGAACTTCCTCTTGCACGACCTGCGCCTGATCGAGCGCCGCGACCTGCTGCGCCAGGTGCTCGAGCATGCGGTGCCGCACAGCCGGGAAGACGTGGTCATCGTGTTCGCCTCGGCCTCGGGCATGCGCGGCGGCCGCTTCGAGCAGGAAACCCGCCTGGGCCGCGTGTTCGGCGCGAAGCTTCGCGGCAAGGACCGCACCGCCATCGAGCTCACCACGGCAGCCGGTGTCGTCGGCGTGTTCGAGCTGCTGCTGCAGGGCCAGCTGCCCCGCTCCGGCTTCGTCGGGCAGGAACAGGCACCGCTCGAGGCCTTTCTCTCGACGCGCGTGGGCCACTACTACCAGGGGCTCGGCGTGAGCGCGGCCAGCCCTTCGCAGCAGGAACTCGCGCACGCCTGAGCGCTTCGCGCAAGCCGCGGCCGGGGAGCGCAACGCCCGGCCCGCCCCTGTCTTTCTTTCTTTTTCAATCCCGGACTGGAGTTTTGCCATGCGTGGTGCAGACGTGCTCGTGCAGATGTTGATCAACTACGGCGTCGACGTGCTTTTCGGTGTGCCCGGCGACACCAACGTACCGTTCTACGAGGCGCTGCAGCGCCGCCAGGGCGAGATCGAGCACGTCATGGCCCGCGACGAGCGTTCGGCCGGCTACATGGCCGATGCCTATGCGCGGCTGACCGACAGGCCGGGCATCTTCGAATGCCCGTCGGGCGCCGGCGCGATGTACTCGCTGCCGCCGCTGGCCGAATCGAATGCATCCTCGGTGCCGGTCATCCTGCTGACCATCGACCTGCCCTTGCCGGGCGAAGGCCGCGGCATGATCACCGAGCTCGATTGCGCCCGGCTGTTCGAGCCCGTCACGAAGATGTCGGTGCAGGTGAAGTCGCCCGAGAAGCTGCCCGAGATCGTCCGCCGCGCATTCCGCGTGGCCTGCTCCGGCACGCCCGGCGCCGTGCACCTTCAGATCCCGGAAGACATGCTGCTGGCGGAGATCGACCCCGACACCATCTCGCTGCACGCCGAGCCCGAGTGCAAGACCTTCCCGGCCTTTCCGATGGCGCCTGCGCCCGGCAAGGTGAATGCGCTTTTCGCCCTGCTGCGCAACGCCTCGAAGCCGCTGTTCGTCGCGGGCGGCGGCGTGAACCGCTCCTGCGCCGGCAGCGCGCTCACCGAGGTGGCCGCGAAGCTCAACGTGCCCGTGGTCAACACGATCACCGGCCAGGGCGCGCTGCCCGACGACCACCGCCTGGCCATCGGCGTCATCGGCGACAACGGCTTTCATCCGCATGCCAACCGTGCGCTCGAGGAATCAGACCTGGTGATCTTCGTCGGCTCGCGCATGGGCTCCGTCGTCACGGTGGGATGGACTTTCCCCAAGTCGACGCTCAACAAGCGCGTCGTGCAGATCGACATCAACCCCGAGCGCCTCGCCAACAACTACGAAAACCTGCTGTCGATCGCGGCGGATGCGCAGCTGGTCCTCAAGCAGATCCTGAACGAAGCGCCCGTGGACTTCGATGGTTCGAAGCACACGCCCTGGATCGACCACCTGAACGCCTACCGCGCGAACTTCTGGGCCCATGCCGAGGGCGTGCTCTCGCTGGACGACGTGCCGCTGCGGCCTGAGCGCGTGGTGCGCGAGTTCGGCAAGCAGCTCGAGAAGTACGGCCAGGCGGTGCACATTCTTTCGGATGCCGGCACGCCCACGCCCTACATGACGCGCTTCCTGCGCATCGGCGACCGCCGCACGCGTTTCGTGATACCGCGCGCCTTCGGCGGACTGGGCAGCGCGATTCCCGCGGTGGTCGGCGCCTGGTATGCCGACAAGACGCGCCGGCCGATCGGCATGTTCGGCGATGGCTCTTTCAACATGGCGGTCGGCGAGCTCGAGGCGCTGGTTCGCAAGAAGGTGCCGGCGCTCTTGATGCTCTTCAACAACGGCTGCTTCGGCTGGATCAAGGGGCTGCACCGGCTCAAGGGCCACGACGAATGCTTTGGCGTGGACTTCCTGCCGCCGCGCGGCCAGGCCATTGCCGAAGCCTTCGGCATCAAGGCCTGGACGGCCGCCACGCCCGGCGAATTGATCCAGGCGCTCGATGAAGCCTTCGCCTATGACGGCCCCTGCCTCATCGACATTCACATCGAATCGCTCGCGGACCGCGTGCCGCCCGTGTATTCATGGCTGGCGAAAAAGAAGCTCGATCCGCTGGCGCTGGCGCCGGAAGACGTGGCCTATCTGTAGATCGGATCGCGGCGCCAGCGGTTCACGATAGACTTTTCGGCGAATGAACCGATTGGCCTGAATGAAGAACACTGTTGCCGTGCTCGGCGCCGGCATCGTCGGCGTGTCGTGTGCCCTCGAACTCCAGCGGCGGGGTTTCGACGTGACGGTCTTCGACCGCACCGCGCCTGGCCGTGAAACCTCCTACGGCAATGCGGGCGTGATGGCCCGCAGCTCGCTGATGCCGTTCAATCATCCGGGGTTGTGGTCTTCGCTTCCCAGGCTGCTGAAGAACAACTCCGCGGGCTTTCGCTACAACCCGTTTTTCCTCGCGAAGAACCTGCCATGGGCGCTGAAGTTCCTGGCCAACACGCGCGCGGCGGTCTTTCATGAAACGACCGCGGCGCTCGACGCGCTGATCCGGCTTTCGACGGCGGAGCACCTGCGGCTGCTGGGAGAAGCGGGCGCGGCGCATCGCCTGCGCACCACGGGTTGGCTCTTTCTCTACCGCAGCGAGCAAGGCTTTCTCGGCAGCCAGCTCTCGCGGGACACCTTCAAGAAGTTCGGCATCGCGACGCAGCTGCTCGATGCGCGGGAGCTGGCGCAGCTCGAGCCCCATCTGAAGCCGCTGTTTCCGCGCGCGCTGTGGATCCAGGACACGGCCTCGGTGGACAGCCCGGGCCAGGTGGTCGAGGCCTATGCAAGGCTTTTCGTTGCCCGCGGAGGCCGCGTCCGGCAGGCATCGATCGGCGGACTGCGCCGATCGGATGCAGGCGATGCCTGGCAGCTGAGCGAAGACGGCGGTACGCTTCACGAGGCCTCGCGCGTCGTGCTCGCGCTGGGGCCGTGGAGCCGGGAGTTCGCGAAGAAGGCCCTGGGCCTGTCGGTGCCGATGGCCTACGAGCGCGGCTACCACATGCACTACCGGGCGGCCGGCGGCGCCTCGCTCGGCCGGCCGGTCTACGACACCGGCGGCGGCTATGTGCTCTCGCCGATGGAACAGGGCCTGCGCCTGTCCACCGGCGTGCAGCTGACCGATCGCGAGGCGCCTAAAAACCTCGCGCAGCTCGACCTGGCCGAGCGCGCCGCGCGCGAGGCGTTTCCGCTCAAAGAGCGCCTTGACAAGGAAGCCTGGCTCGGAAGCCGCCCCACACTGCCGGACAGCCGCCCGATCATCGGCGAATGCCCCGGCCGCAGAGGCCTGTGGCTCGCCTTCGGCCATCAGCACATCGGCTTCAACACCGCCCCGGGAACGGCCGCGCTCCTGGGCGCGATGATGGCCGGCAAGGCCTGCGCGTTCGATCCCGCGCCGTTCCGGCCTTCGCGCTTCCTGGGCTGAAGTCGCCGGCGCAGCCGCACCCGATGAAGACGGGGGTGCACCGATCTGGCACCCCGGGCGTGCCCATGGTGCGACCAGGACATTCCTGCGCCGTCCGACGGAAATGGTCGTTTCGCATGCCCGCGGTGACGGTCTGACGAAAACTTCGCGCGATCCTGACGAACTGCCGCATTGCTCGTGACTATCATGGCTCCTAGACTTCATTCGCGAGTCGAAGCCTTCCTTCTTATTCAAATGGCGAGCTTTTTGCTTGGAGACCCCATGACTACAAAACGAGCGATCCTTCGCACCCTCCTCGCGCTGACGAGCGCATGCACCCTCACCCTCAGCGTCGCCCAGGAGCCGGAAAGCTCGATGACCCGCGTCCAACGGACCAAGGTCCTGCGGGTGGGCGCGATCGCCGGGGCCATTCCGTACTTCAGCAAGGATCTGGTCTCGGGCAAGTGGGAAGGCTTCGGCCCCGACTTCTCGGAGAGCCTGGCCAGGAAGTTCGGCGCCAAGGTCGAATACGTGGAAACGACCTGGGGCAACGCGGTGCTCGACCTGCAATCGAACAAGATCGACGCGATGTTCGGCATGGCGCCGACGCCGGCGCGCAAGGAGGTCGTGAACTTCTCCGACACGCTGTTCGACAACACCTACACCGCCGTGTGCAAGAAGGGCTTCCCGACCAAGACCTGGGAGCAACTGAACGCGCCGGAGAACAAGATCGTGGTCGACGTGGGCTCGAGCCACGACCAGCTCGCCACGCGCATCCTGCCGAAGGCCGAGGTCCAGCGGCTGGAGAACTCGGGCTCCGCAACGCTCGCGCTGCAGGCCGGCCGCGCCGACTGCCAGATCCTGGTGATCCTGCTGGCGCAGCCGCTGCTGGCCAAGCGCGCCAACGTGGGCGTGATGCAGATCCCCACCCCGATCTACACCGCGCCCGTAAGCATCGGCCTGCGCAAGGAAGCCGATCCGGCCATGCAGGCGGCCGTCAACGCCTGGCTGGGCGAGGTTCGCGCCAAGGGCGAGGTCCGCAGCGTGATCCTGAAGAACATGGAAAAACTCGCCGGCGTTCCCGCCAGCGCCTTCCCTTCCGAAATCAAGTTCTGAGACCGGGCCATGGAATACGCCGAATCGCAGGGGGCGCCCCGTTCGCGCTCTCGCCTGGGCATGGCCCTGATGGTGGTTCTCGCGCTGGCCGGTGCCTGGGCCCTGGTCAAGCACTTCGCCGGCGCAAGCGCGGCCTCCGCCGGCTACGACTGGGACTTCGCGGTGCTCTGGAAGTACCGCTCGCTCCTCATCAGCGGGTTGCTCTACACGCTGCTCTTCACGGTGGTCTGCGTGGTGCTCGGGTTGCTCGTGGGCCTGCTCACGGGGCTCGGGCGGCTGTCCACCAATCCGTACCTCACCGCACCGCTGCGCGCCTACATCGAGGTGTTCCGGTGCACGCCGGTGCTGGTGCAGCTCGTGTGGTTCTACTACGCGCTGCCCGTGCTGACCGGGCTCGAACTCTCGGCCACGGCCGCCGCCACCCTGTGCCTGACGCTCTATGGCGGCGCGTTCTATTCCGAGATCGTGCGCGGCGGGATCATCTCCATCGAGTCCGGCCAGACCGAGGCCGGCAAGGCGCTGGGCATGACGCGCCTGCAGCTGCTTCGGCGCATCGTGCTGCCGCAGGCGTTCAAGAAAATGGTGCCGCCGCTGATGAACCAGTCGATCATGCAGCTGAAGAACACCTCGCTGCTCTCGGTGCTGGCCGTGCCCGACCTGCTCTACCAGGGCCAGGTGATCGCGCACGACACCTACCGGCCGCTGGAGCTCTACACCTTCATCGCGATCGCCTATTTCGCCGTGCTGCTGCCCATCACGATCTGGGCCAAGCGCATGGAATACGGCGTTGCCAAGGAAGCCTGACATGACGACACCCACCGTGATCGAGATCGCAGGCCTTCGAAAGTCCTTCGGCGCCCACGTGGTCCTCAAGGACATCTCGCTGAAGATCGAGCGCGGCCAGGTGGTCGCGATGATCGGGCCTTCGGGCTCCGGCAAATCGACGCTGCTTCGCTGCATCAACCTGCTGACGGTTCCGGACGGCGGACGCATCGCCGTGGGCGACCAGGCGATCCAGTTCAGCGGACGCGACACCGCGCTGCCGAGCGAGCGCAAGCTCGCGAAGTTCCGAGCCTCCACCGGGATGGTGTTCCAGCACTTCAACCTGTTCCCTCACATGACCGCGCTGCAGAACGTCATGGAAGGCCCGCTCACCGTGCTCAAGACGCCCAAGGCCCAGGCAGCGGCCGAGGCCCGGGCGCTGCTGCAGAAGGTGGGGCTGCTCGAGCGCGCCGACTACTACCCCGACAAGCTCTCGGGCGGGCAGAAGCAGCGCGTGGCCATCGCCCGTGCGCTGGCCATGAAGCCGAGCGTCATGCTCTTCGACGAGGCCACCTCGGCGCTCGACCCCGAGCTGGTCGGAGAAGTGCTGACCGTCATCAAGGGCCTCGCGAAGGAAGGCATGACCATGATCCTGGTCACCCATGAAATCGGCTTTGCGCGCGAGGTGGCGGACCAGGTGATCTTCATGCGCGACGGCGTCGTCGCGGAATACGGGCCGCCCGGCATCGTCATCGACAACCCGCAGCAGGAGTCGACGCGCGCGTTCCTCGGCCGCTTCAAGGCATCCGCGGGCACGCCCGAGCCCGCCGCCGCCGTCGTGGCCTAGTGGGCGGCGAGGCTGCTCCCGCAGAAGCCCGTGCATGGCAGCAGGGATGCTGCCACTGCGGCGCGGTGCGCTTCGAGTTCGTGCTGGCATCGCACAAGGGCGTGCGCTGCAACTGCAGCTATTGCGTGCGCAAGGCGGCGCTGCACCACCGCGTGCCGGCAGAGAACTTCCGCCTGCTCGCGGGCACGGCGCAGCTGTCGAGCTACCGCTTCGGCACGATGCGCGCACGCCATCTCTTCTGCAGGAACTGCGGCATTCATACGCACTGCCATCCGCGATCGGCCCCTGGCGAGGTCAATGTCAACCTGCATTGCGTCGACGCGCTGCAGGATGTGCACATCGAGCTTTCCCTGCACGACGGCCGCGGCTGGGCCGCACTGCCGTAGCATGCGGGCCAAACTCCAGAACTTCATGAGACAACGCGATGGATGGAAGACTTGACGACCTCGACCGGCACCTGCTGAGCCTGCTCCAGGCCAACGCAAGGGAGCCCGCCGCCAACCTGGCGCGAAAGCTCAAGATCGCGCGCACCACCGTGGTCGCGCGCATCGCGCGACTCGAGCGCGAAGGCATCGTGGCGGGCTATGGCGTGCGCCTGGGCCACAAGCTCGAGCATGCGGCCGTTCGCGCGATCTGCGGGCTCAGCGTCAATGCCAAGAATGCGCCCGCGGTGATCCGGGCGCTGGAGCGCGTGCCCGAAGTCGAGGAGCTTTCGGCCGTGAGCGGCCAGTTCGACTACATGGTCTTCCTGCGCTGCGACACACCGGAAAAGCTCGATGTCCTGCTGGACCAGCTCGGCCAGCTGGACGGCATCAACCAGACGCAGACCTCCATCGTCCTGAGCCGCAAGATCGACCGCCGCAGCGCCCTTCCCTCGGTCTCCTGAGTTTTGCTTGACATGAATGCCGCTGTGCCTGGCTTCCTCGGTGTGCTGATGCTCGACACGCGCTTTCCGCGGCCGCCGGGCGACGTCGGCAATGCGCAGACCTATGCGCGCGCCGGCATTCCGGTGCGCTTTCTCACCGTGCAGGGTGCATCACCGAGGCGCATCGTCGAAGAAGCCGATCCGCGCCTGGTCCAGCCCTTCGTCGACGCCGCGGTGCGGCTGGTGGCCGAAGGTGCATCGATGATCACCACCAGCTGCGGCTTCCTGGCCGCCTACCAGGACGTGCTTTCGCAGGCGTTGCCCGTGCCGGTGCTGACCTCGAGCCTGCTGCAGGTGCAACACTGCGCCCAGCCGGGCATCGTCACTTTCGATGCGCAATCGCTGACGCCGCAGATCCTGCAGGCTGCCGGCGTGCCCGCGGGGACACCCATCATGGGCGTGCGCCCGGGCTGCGAATTCCATCGCCGCATCCTGGACAACGACACCGTGCTCGACCTTGCCGAAGCGCAGCGCAATGTCGTCGAAGCGGCCTTGCGCCTGGTGCAAGCCTTTCCGTCCGTCGAGCGCATCGTGCTCGAATGCACGAACATGCCGCCGTACCGGGAGGCCGTGGCTGCGGCCGTCGGACGCGAAGTGCACGACATCGAGACGATGATCCTGAAGGCCTGGCGCGACAACAGGCCAACGCCGCGCCAATGAAGCCGATCAGTCGAGCTTCACCCCCACAGCCTTGACCACCTTGTCCCATTTCTGCGAGTCGGCCGTGACCAGCTTCGAGAACTCGGCCGGCCCGAGCGCGCTGGCCTCCATGCCCATCTTGGCGATGGTCTCGCGGATCGCAGGCGTTTCGACCACCGCCGCAATCTCCTTCGCCAGCCGGTTGACGACCGGCTGGGGTGTTCCCCCGGTAGTGAACACGCCATACCAAGAGACCACTTCGTAGCCGGGCAGGCCCGATTCGGCGACCGTCGGCACGTTGGGCAGGGCATCGACCCGCTTGCTGCTGGTCACGGCCAGGATGCGCACCTTGCCCGTGTCGGCACCCGCGCGCGCCGACGGCAGGCTGGCGAAGGTGACCTGTGCCTGCCCGGCCATCACGTCCTGCATGGCGGGGGCATCGCCGCGGTAGGGAATGTGCGTGATGAACACGCCCGCCATGTTCTTGAAGAGTTCGGCCGCCAGGTGCGAGATGGTGCCGTTGCCTGGCGAGGTGACGTTGAGTTCGCCGGGATGCGCCTTCGCATAGGCGATCAGCTCGCGCACGGAGCGCACCGGCAGCGCGTCGTTCACGACCAGCGCGTTGGCCGACTTCGCCACCAGCGACACCGCCTGCACGCCCTTGATCGGGTCATACGGCAGCTTGCTGTAGATGGAAGGCGCAATGGCCTGCCCGCCGACCGAGCCGAGCAGCAGCGTCTGGCCATTGGGCTTGGCGCGCGCCATTTCTCCCGTGGCCACCGTGCTGCCGCCGCCCGGTTTGTTTTCGACCACCATCGTTTCCTTGGTCTGCAGCTGGAACTGCGTGGCCACGGTGCGCGCAATCACGTCGTTGCCGCCGCCCGGCGCAAAGCCGACGAGCAGTCGCATCGGCGAAGGCGGCAGATCCTGCGCGAAGCCCTGGCTCGCGGCCGCGGCCATGACGAGAAGAGCCGGAATGAATCTGAAAAAACCCATGTCTGTTCCTTGGTTGAATTTCAGCCAACCGTCTCGGGCTGGCGCTGTACCGTCTTCGAAAGGGCGAGTCTCCGGATGCTTGTCTTGAGGCCTTGCCTGGCCTCGGTGAACCTGTTCCTGCGCGCGTCGTTCGCCTCTTGATCAGCGGCGGCAATCGCTTCGAGTTGCGAGATGCGCTCCTTCAGGCGCGACGGCGCCGGGCCGCCCACGACCACGCGGCCGGCCACGCTCGCGAGCGGATCGAGGCTCGCGCGCACCTCTTCCTCGCTCAGGTCCAGCGGCGCGCCAAGCTGCTCGGACGCCGCGGCATTGACCATGGCAAGGTCGACTTCATCGGCGCCGAGCGACCGGTCCATCGCCTGGCGCACCACGGCGCCCACCACGTGGTGCGATTCCCTGAAGGACAGCCCGCACTTGCGGACCATCAGGTCGGCCAGGTCGGTTGCCGAACTGAAATCCCTGCGCACGCGGCGCAGCATGCCTTCGGCATTGGGCGTGGCGCTGCGCACCACCAGGTCGAGCAGCCGCAGGCTGCGCAGGCACTCTTCGCCAGCTTCCCAGAAGCTGCGCATGCCTTCGCGGTTGCCGTCACCGGTGTGGCTGAAATTGACGCCCTTGATGGTGGACAGCGACGCGCCAAGCAAACCGAGCAGGTGGCCGGCCTTTCCCTTGAGGTACTCGAGCACCACCGGGTTTTTCTTCTGCGGCATGATGCTCGAAGTGCCCGCGACGCGGTCCGGAAAATCGATCAGCCCGAACTCGTGGGTGCACCAGACGAAGTAGTCCTGCGCGAACCGGCTCCAGCCCACCGCGCAGATCGCCATGGCCGAGAGCAGCTCCATCGCGAAGTCGCGCGAGGCCACGGCATCGAGCGCATGGGGCACCACGCCACCGAAGCCGAGCATGCGGGCCGTCGCCTCGCGATCGATGGGGAACGAGGTGCCCGCGAGCGCACAAGCGCCCAGCGGGCAAAGGTCGATGATGCGCTCGACCTGCCGCACCCGCTCGATGTCGCGCGACAGCGCCTCGGCAATGGCGCAGAGATAGAAGCCGTAGGTGATGGGCTGCGCGGGCTGCAGATGCGTATAGCCGGGCATGACCGTCTCGCCATGAAGGCGCGCACCTTCGAGCGCCGAGCGCCGCACGGTGCCCAATGCGTCGATGAGCTGCAGCGCCATCTCGCGTGCCCGCATGCGGTCCATGGTGGCGAGGATGTCGTTGCGGCTGCGCGCCATGTGCAGATAGCCGCCGACGTGGCTGCCCGCCACTTCCATCAGGTAGGCCTCGTAGTTGAAGTACGCATCCTCGATCGACGGATCGAGCGGCACTTCGGCCATGCCTTCGGTCTCGATCTTCGCAAGCGCGGCAGCCAGCTGGGCCGCCTCGTCCTGCGGGATCAGATCCACGCCGCGCAGCATCAGCAGGTGCGCCTGGTTCACGTCGTTCAGATGCTCGAACACCGCCGGAAAATCCTTGGCCAGGCGTGGGCCGTAGATGTTCTCGGTGACTTCCGCGGCGGTGCCTTCGGTGAGGCGTCGGCTGACTTTTGATTTCATGCGGCCAGTATCGGCAGCCAGCCCGAATCCGGTCAAATAGGAAAACGGCGGGCGCCTATGCATTCCTGATATGCCTCTCGGTGCTTGGCAAAAATGCATTCGCCTACTTGCGGATGCGGATGACGGCATCGCGCGACGCATCGTTCTGCGGCAGCGTCGCGAATTCGCCCAGCGTCACCGGCTTGATCGGAAAGCGGATGCGGTAGTAGCCCACGTCGCGCGGATGGCGGCCCTGTTCATCGGCGATGAGTTCCGTCACCGTGAGCCCGCAGAAGCGCCCCTGGCACGGCCCCATGCCGCAGCGCAGGAAACTCTTCATCTGGTTGGGCCCCTGGCAGCCCAGGCGCGCGGTCTCGCGCACTTGCGCCGCCGTGACCTCCTCGCAGCGGCAGACGATGGTGTCGCCCGTGGGGCGGCGGAAGGTGTCGGGCGCGCGATAGAAGGTTTCGAAGAACTCGCGGCCCCGGCTCGCACGCGCGAGGGCCCGCTGGTGCGGCCGGCCTTCGTCGTCGCGGCGGGCCTTGTCGATCTTGCCGAGCGACATGGCGGCGTGCAGGGCCGCGAGCCGGCCGCGGTGTTCGGCCGCCATGGCGCCTGCGATGCCTGCGCCGTCGCCGGCGATCGTCACGCCGGATACCGAGCTGGCGCCCCACGCATCGACCACCGGCTCCCAGCAATCCTGGCGCTCGCTCCATGCATGTTCGGCGCCGATGGCCCGAGTGAGATTGGTGTTGGGAACGACGCCCTGGTGCAGCAACAACTGCTCCGCCGGCACCGTGTGCGATCGGCCTTGCGCGCTATAGCGCACCTGCTGCAATGCGCCCTCCTCGCCCAATGCTTCGATGGCGGTGACGCCGCTGACGACGGGAACGCCGGCACGCACCGCGCGCAACAGCTTGAGCCCCTTGGCGAGGTACGCAGAACGCAGAAAGCCCCAGGCATGCGGCAGCGCCTGGCGCCAGCGTCCGGGCGGTGTCGTCTCCAGGATGGCATCGATCCGCACGCCGGCGTTGAGGTATTGCCAGGCCAGCAGGTAGAGCAGCGGCCCGCCACCGGCCAGCACCGTAGGGCCGCTCGGCACCACCCCGGCGGTCTTGAGCAGGATCTGCGCGGCACCGGCCGTGATGACGCCGGGCAGCGTCCAGCCGGGAATGGGAAACGGGCGCTCCTGCGCGCCGGTGGCCAGGATCACGTGGCGCGCATGCAGCAGGCGCGTCTGGCCATCGGCCGTGTACGCGACCTCGAAACCACCCTCCTCCTCCAGCCGGTTCATGGCCCAGACCATCGCACCGGCCACATGCCGCGCGCCGGAGCGGGCGAAGGGCTCCAGCAGCGCGAGGCCGTGCCAGTAGTCCTCGCCCAGGATGCGGCGGTCGCGCAGCGGCGTGGCGCCCACGGCGCGGTAGATCTGCCCGCCGGGCGCGGGCTGTTCGTCGATCAGCACCGTGTCGATGCCCTGGCTCGCCGCCTGCGTGGCGGCGGCCAGGCCGGCCGGCCCGGCGCCGACCACGAGCAGGTCGCAAGCGCTGCGGTTCATGCGGCCACCTCGCGCGCACCGGACTGGCGGCCAACGACCATGCCTTCGCGCACGGGCGTCATGCAGGCCTGCTGGTTGGCGCGGCCGTCGATGGTGACGAGGCAGTCGTAGCACACGCCCATCATGCAGAACGGACCGCGCGGGGAGCCCGACACAGCCGTGTCGCGGCAGGCGTTGGAACCGCCGGCCAACAGGGCCGCCGCCAGGCTGTCGCCCTCGCGGCATGCCAGCACGGCGCCGTCCACCGTGACGCGCACCGTGCGCGCCGAGAGTTCGGTGGCGGCCGCATCAAGTCTTCTGAACATGGAATCTCCGGGTTGAAAACGGGTCGAGCTCACGCGCCAGGACGCCCTCGCCGATCATGGGTGCAAGCCTGAGCGCATGCGCCGCGGCCAGGGTGACGCCACTGTGGCAGGTGGCGATGAAGGCGCCGGGGTGCGTAGCGGATTGCTCGTAGACCGGGAACCCGTCCTGCGCGCGCACCCGCAGCGCCGACCAGGAGCGCACCACGCGCACCTCCTTCAGCGCGGGCAGCGTGCGCACCGCGCGGTCGGCCAGGGTGGCCAGCACGGGCAGGGTCACGACGTCGTCCGCGTAGCCGGCATCTTCCTGCGAGTCGCCGATGAGCCAGCTGCCTTCGTCGTTCTGCCGCAGCGTGACGAACGGCGTGGTCAGCAGCCGGCGCGTGCGTTCGAGCACCAGGATCTGGCCGCGCTGCGGCGCCATCGGCAGATGCAGCCCCACCTGCTCGCCGAGCACCTGGTTGTGCAGGCCCGAGGCCAGCACGATCTTGCGCGCGCGCACCTTGGCCTTTGCCGTTGCGAGCACGAACTCGCCGCCGCGCTGCGCAATCGACTGCACGCCGTGGTGCGGCAGGTAGCGAATGCCGGTGCGGTCGAAGGCGATGTGCAGCGCGCGCAGCAGCTTGAGCGGATTGACGGTGCCGTCGACGGGCGTCCAGATGGCGCCGGTCACTTCCGGTCCCAGGCCGGGCACCAGCTCGGCCGCCTCATGGTGGTCCAGCAGCTTCCACGGATAGGGCGCCATGCCGGGCTGCGCGAGCAGCCGCTGCATCCAGGCGACACGGGCCTCGACCTCGAGGTCGCCAAGCAGAGGGATCATGCCGCCGTTCTGTTCGAGCGCCACGTCGACGCCGGTGAGTTCGAGCAACTGCGCGGCAAGTCGCGGCCACAGCCGCGTGGAGCCGAGCGTCCAGCGTCCGTAGTCGCCCATGCCCATGCCCTTGCTCTGCACCCAGACCAGCCCGAAATTGCCGCGCGAGGCCCGCAAGGCCACGTCGCCCTCGTCGAGCACCGCCACATGCTCGGCTGAATCGCGCAGTCCGTAAGCGATGGCGCTGCCGACCAGGCCGCCGCCGATCACGACCACATCGAAGACGGCCGGTGTCGTCGCGGACACCATCAGCCGGCTCTCCAGGCAGCTGCCGCAAGGAAAAGAAACAACGAAGGAGGGCTCCAGGCCCGGGGCAAGGTCATCGATCGAACTCGTGGAAGAAGAAGTGGCAACAGCTGCGCGATCCGCCCGCGTCGCACGCGGGAGGCACGGTGTCATCGAGTATTGCGGCACCCTCCCCCAGGCGCAAATACGGTTCCGTCAGGCGCCCATCCGGAAACCGTATGGGCTGCCGCAGCCGCGTCAGTCCGCGAGGGTCTGCAGTTCGCTCGTGATGACCTGCTGCACGAGCTCGGCGAAACGCTCCACCAGCGCGCTGCCCGGGCGGTTGCGCGGCAGCAGCAGGTAGCTGACGAAGGGCACCTTGGGCCGGAACGGCCGCACGTGAATGCCCATGTGCACGTAGTTGCGCGCGACCAGCGGATTGACGATGCTCACGCCCAGCCCGAGGCCCACCATGTGGCAGATGGTCGAGCCATAGGGCGTCTCGAAATGCATGATGCGGCGGTCGCGCGCCGCGAAGGCCTCGTCGACCGCCGCGCGCAGGCCGTCGCCGTGCGCCATCGAGATGAAGGACTCGCCATCGAGGTCCGCGGGCTCGATCCAGGGCTTGCCGGCCAGCCGATGGCCCGGCGGCAGCACGCAGCAGCCCGCCACGTCGCAGACCGCATGCGCATCGGTGGTCGAGCTGCCGGGCAGGTAGGAGACCAGCCCCAGGTCGCATACATGGCCCGCCACCCACTCCGACACCATCTGGGAGCTGCTGGTGTCCATGGCGACAGTGACTTCGGGATGGCTCGCATGGAACTGCTGCAGCACCGTGGGCAGCACGCTCATCGCGAGCGAAGGCACGGCGGCAATGCGCAGGCGGCCCTTGCCGAACTGCCGGATGTTGCGCGCCGCGTCCTTGAGCGCATCGAGCCCGACGAAGGCGCGGTCGACCTCGCGCATGAAGGCCAGCCCCTCTTCGGTGGGTGTCAGGCGGCCCGCATTGCGACGGAACAGCTCGAGGCCTGTGGAGGCTTCGAGCTGCGAGATCAGCCGGCTGACGTTGGGCTGCGAGGTGTACAGGCCGGATGCGGCCGCCGTCATGGAACCGGAGCGCATGACGGCACGGAATGCGTCGACTTCCTTGAACTTCATGGGCGGGAGTCTAAGACGGGCGCCACTGCGCCCGACGCGTCACGCATCGCCCAGTGCGGCGATCGGCGCATGGCGCGCCATCAGCTCGTCGATCCAGTCGATGAACACCCGCAGCTTCGCGCTGACATGCCGGTTCGGCGGGAACACCACGTACATCGGCATCGCGCCGAAGTGCCAGCCCTCGAACAGCGGCATCAGCTCGCCCTGGGCCACGTGGGGCCCGGCCATGTAGTGCGGCAGCCAGAGAACGCCCATGCCCGCCACGCCGGCCGCGAGGTAGGCATTGCCGTCGTCGACCGCGACCACATGGCGGCCCTGCAGTTCGATGTGCTCGCCACCGCGCTGCATGTGCAGCGCAGCGACCTTGCCGCTGCGCGTGCTCAGGTAGCCCACGATGCGGTGGTGCGTGTCCTCGAGCTCGCTCGGGTGTGCAGGCGTGCCGGCGCGTTCCAGGTAGCACGGCGCCGCATAGACGCCGAGCTGCAGCTCGCCCACGCGGCGCGCCGTCAGCGATGAATCGGTGAGCTCGCCGCCGCGCAGCACGCAATCGACGTTGTCGCCGATCAGGTCGACCATCCGGTCGCTCACGCCAAGGTCGAGCTGGATCTCGGGATGGCGTGCATGGAACGCCGGCAATGCGGGCACCAGGATCATGCGGGCGAACGGGCTGGGCACGTCCACGCGCAAGCGCCCCCTCGGCGAGGCCGAGGCGCCGGACAGGCTGGCGTCTGCATCCTCCAGGTCGGCGAGCAGCCGCGCCACGCGCTCGTAGTAGGCGGCGCCATCGGCCGTGACCTTGACCTGGCGCGTCGTGCGGTTCAAGAGCCTCACGCGCAGCCGCGCCTCCAGCTGCTGCACCAACTGGGTCACGGTGGTCTTGCTCATGTGAAGCGTCTGCGCCGCCTTGGTGAAGCTGCCGGCCTCCACCACGCGGGCAAAGGCCTGCAGCGCATCGAATCGGTCCATCTCTGTGCCTCGGGTCGATTGTTTGGGCTGAGCAAACAGTCATTGTGCGTCCTGCCTGTTTATCCATCGGCCGCGCGCTTCTAGAGTCCACCGATCGCAACCTCCCTTTCCAAGAAAGCCGATCCATGTCCGCACGCAACGTTGTCTTCCCCGCCGGCCGCCAGGCGCTCTACGAGCGCAACCGCTATTCGCCCGCCATCCGCTCCAACGGCTTTCTCTTCGTGTCGGGGCAGGTCGGCAGCCGGCCCGACGGCTCGCCGGAGCCCGACCTGGAGGCGCAGGTCCGGCTCGCGTTCGACAACCTCAACGCGATCCTCTCGGCCGCGGGCTGCAGCTTCGACGACGTGATCGACGTGACGGTCTTCATCGTCGATCCCGAATCGAAGTTCGAAACCATCTGGAAGGTGGTCGCGGGGTATTGGGGCGAGGCGCCGCACCCGACGCTGACGGGCATCGGCGTGACCTGGCTCTACGGCTTCCAGTTCGAGATCAAGGTGATCGCGAAGCTTCCGGACGGGCCCGCGGCCGGCTGACGGAGCGCCCGCCCAGGCCGTAGCGAAACAAGATGCCGCCACGCCGCTGATTGCGAAATCCCGTGCTGATTCGCGCGCCCACTTCGATCCGAAAAGGAACAGCAAGGCTCCTATGCTCGTGGCGAACGACGCTTGTCGTCTCTTCGCCGCTGCGGCACCCGCGCCTTTTTCATCTCGATTGGAGCTGTTCCCATGTCCCTGCAGGATTTCAAGGTTCTCACCTTCGACGTCGTCGGCACGTTGATCGATTTCGAGGGCGGCATGCTGGCCTACCTGCGCTCGGCGGTGCCCGATGCCCGCGTGAGCGACGACGACTTCTTGGCCGCCTACCGCCAGGCACGCGCCGACGGCAAGGCCGGGTGGTACCCCGACGACCTGGAGCGCTGCTGGCACGCGATCGCGCCCGCGCTGGGCCTGCCCGACAGCGATGCGCTGGCGCGCGGCCTGCGCGACTCGGTGGCGCAATGGCCGGCCTTCGCCGATTCGGTGGAGGCACTGAAACGGCTGCGCAAGCGCTTCAAGCTGGTCACGATGACCAACGCGCAGCAATGGGCGCTGGCTCATTTCGACAAGACGCTGGGCTCGCCCTTCGACATGCTGCTGAGCTGCGACGATGCGCTGTGCGAAAAGCCCGACGCGCGCTACTTCGCCTATGCACGCGGCCGCTTCGAAGGCGCCTGGGGCTACAAGCAGGCGGACAACCTGCACGTGGCGCAAAGCCAGTACCACGACATCGGCATTGCCAAGCAATTGGGCATCACCACCTGCTGGATCGAGCGCCGCCATGCGCAGAAGGGGTCCGGCGGCACCATCGAGTCGAAACGCACCGAGCCCGACTACCACTTCCACACGCTGGCCGAACTCGCGGATGCCGTCGAGGCGGGCCGCTGACCATTGCGCCCCAGCGACTTTCTGCGCGGCGTCAGCGCTTCCCCAGAAGCGGCGAGCGGCCCATCTTTTCTCGCGGGGTCGTCACCACCGGCTTCACATCCGAGAAACGCGCCCGCTTGATCGCGACATCCAGCGACGGCAGGCTCCAGGTCCTCTGCAGGCGCAGGCTGTTCATTCCGGCGTTCCAGGCATGCAGCATCCGCTTGCCCGTCTCGCGGAATCCGGGGTAGCGGCCGGCCGCCTCGACCACCTGCGGGGTCACGCGGACAATGGACTCGCAGATGCGATCCACGCGCTCTTTGGTCTGGGCAGGCATCACGCCGCAGCGTGTCTGCAGAAACCTTTCCAACGCCTTGCCGGGCATCCAGGTGCTGCGCCCTTCGACAGGCATAGCCGGCGGATTCTTCGCATAGTCGTTGTAGACCGTCGTGGTCAACATGTCGTAGACGGGAGCCAAGGCGATGCGCTCGCGCGACGCATAGATCAGCGCGACGTTCTTGGTGTGGCAGTCCGCGTTGCGCAGCGCATAGGTCAGCAGCAGCAGATCCGCCAGCTGCGACAGCGCCGCATTCTGTTGCGCCGGCGAATCCACCACATCCTTGATGCGGCCGACCACACGCTCCCAGGTCGACTGGTACTTTTCTTCAGGCCGCAGCGACAGCAGACTGCAAAGATCTTCCATGCCTTTGCGTGTGACGCCGTCGTCGTCGAAGTCGAAGCGATGCACCACGAGCGCTTGACCGTCCTCGGAAACTTCGGTCATCGCGGCAGGAATGCCGGCCTGGCGCGACACTTCCATGCACAGGTGCTCATTGAGCGCGATGCCCGGGAGCCGAGCGGTGGCCCCCTTGATGATGTACCGATCGGTGGCCAGCGTCCCTTTGCCGTATTCGGTCAGCGTGTGGGGCGACAGGAACTTGGGGACGATGCCAGACACCCCGGACACGGCGTATCGGCGCACCAGGTCGACAAAGGCCGCCTCGGAGTTGTCGCCGCGCAAGATTCCCGCCAATTCGAAGGGCACGGGTGGCTGTGTCGGGTCGGCGCCGGGCATGGCGACCTTCACGCGTCCGATGGCGTTGCGCCCCACCACCGACAGTAGGTTGAGCGGCGATGCACCGACCTGCGGCCCCAATTGCTCCTGCAGGATCGACAGCAGGAAGCCCTCCGGCAGGTTCATCCGAAAGACGGGATGAAGGTCGGGATAGGCATAGGACTCCGTCCGCGCAGGCATCAGCAGCGAGACGAACTGCTCGGGTTCGACGTCCGGGTGATAGGCCATGACGTGGCGAAAACCATCGGCAGACTCCAGGGTCGCCACCGGCTTGTCATGAACGAAGACGTGCAGCTTCATCCGTGCGCTTCGCTGCTGTCCTGCGCGAAGGCGCGTTGCCGCTCCGCCAGCGCGTCATCGAGCGTGAAGCTGCGCTTCATCGGCATGTAGCTCATCTCGTGGCCGAGCACCTCCAGCAGACGCAGCAGCTTGCGCGAGCCGAACTCGGCGACACCGCCCGTCTCGAAGCGTGCAAGGGTGGATTGGCCCAGGCCGCTCAAGGCGGCGAGCTCCTTCTGGGTCATGCCGCGCTCCTTGCGCAAGCGCGCCAGCGCACGACCAAGATCAGGCAGACTGTTCATATGCTTTATTTGATATAGAAATCCATGCAGCTTGCTGCGTGTTCGGTCAAACTATAGCAAATAAAGCATAAGCACAGAGCGCCATAAATATCGTATATGACATAAATATATTCGAGCTTCGACTGCGAGGCCATACATTTATAGCAAATACGGCATTACTCAGTTCAGCCCCTCGCACGGAGCCGCCCTCACCTGGTCCCGCGCAAATGCCCGCATGGTGGCGGCGCATGCAGGCACCGGCTCCCGAGCGCAGCGCGTGAATACTTTCGCTTGCGGGAGGGCATACTCGCACGCGTTCCAAGAAACCCTATTTCAACAAGGATCCCATGTCAGGACACGGCTTTCACGTGCACGGCCCGCACGACCACGAACTTGAACATGCGGCATCCGGCGGCCATGGCGACGGCCACGGTCATGCGGACGGCGGGGCGGCCTCAGCGTCCGGTGGCATGAGCATGACGAGCAAGATCGCGGTGTGTACAGCTGTCATCGCCACCGTCGGCGCCATCTTCTCGTACATGGGCGGAGCCACGCAGGCGAACGCCGGGCTCTACAAGAACAACGCCGCGATCAAGAAGACCGAGGCGTCGAACCAGTGGAATTACTTCCAGTCGAAAAGCACCAAGCAGGCGCTCGCCGAATTCGCGCGCGACACCGCGACCGACGACGTTCGCAAGCAGGGCTGGCAGGTCAAGGTGGCACGCTACGAGCAGGAGAAGACCGACATCCAGGCCGCCGCGAAGAAGCTGGAAGCCGAGGCGAGCCAATGGGACGCCCAGTCGGAAGAGCAAATGCACCAGCACCATCGCTGGGCCCAGGCGACGACCGTGCTGCAGGTGTCGATTGCGCTTGCCGCCATTGCGTTGCTGACGAAGAAGAAGTGGCTTGAGCGCGCCATGTTCGGCGTGGCGGCCGGGGGGCTTGTGGTGGGGGTGCTGGCTGCGTTTCACATCTAGCAGCCAGGCCGGCGCACGTCCTGCCCCGTCTCCTGGCCTTTGGCTATGCAGCCTGCCGCAGGGCCGCGCGCGCACAGGCCAGGAACGGCTCGATCAGGGGACTCTGCCAATCGCTGCGCCAGCAGGCGGCGATGTCCATCTTTGCGTCGACGTTCCGCAGCGGCCTGAACACCACGCCCGGCGGGCGGCCGATCCGGGCGCAGGCGGGCAGGATGGCCACGCCCTTGCCCGCCAGCACGAGCGCCAGCGCCGACACCATGGTCTCGACGCGTTGCGCAATCGGCATGCTGACGTCGTGCCGCCGAAGCATCGAGGCGACGACGAATTTGTCGACGTCACCATCCGGCACAGGCAGCCCGACGAGGGGCATGCCTGAAAGCCGCCCCATTGGAATGCTGGACATGCGGGCCAATGGCGAATCCGCACGCACGGCCAGCATCAGCGGCTGGGTTCCGATGCGCTCGACCGCGATGCCCGCCTGGGCGACGGGCGGGATGCAGATCGCCACGGACACGTCCGAGTCGGCGATGGCCGAGACGTTGTTGACGGCATTCAGTTCCACATACTGGATTTCCACGTCCGGCAGTTTCGCCCGAAGCAGGTTTTCCAAACGGGGAAGCACCAGGTAGGACAGCACGACCATGGTCCCGATCGTGAGCCGGCCCCTGCGGCCCGACCCGATCGCCCGTGCCGCGTCGAATCCTTCATTGGCCAGCAGCAGTGCTTCCTTCGCGCGCTGGAAGAGCGCATTGCCGGCATCGGTGATTTCCATGCCGCGTGCCGCCCTGCGAAACAGCGGCGTGCCCACCGCCGCCTCCAGGTTCTTGATGTGAACCGACAGCGGCGGCTGGGCCATGTTGAGCCGGCGTGCCGCCTTGCCCACGCTGCGTTCCTCGGCCACAGCCACGAAATAGCGGAGCGTCCTGAAGTCTGGTGCTGCCATACGCTGCTCATATGCCTTTTCAGAAAAACAGTATTGGACCCGATGGTGCGGTGCGTCAATCATTTGCGCATGAAAGAAAAGTTTCCGCGTCTTCCGAAGTCCGAGATCTGTGAAATGTCCGCCGCGGCGATGCGCACGCTCGTCGCGCAGCGCCAGCTCTCGCCGGTGGAGATCGTCGAAGAAGTATTGCGCCGCGCCGACGCGGTCCAGCCGCACCTGAACTGCTTCATCACGCTCTGCCACGAGCAGGCCATGGTTCAGGCCCGCGAGGCGGAAAGTGCCGTGATGAGAGGCGAGGCACTGGGCCTGCTGCACGGCCTGCCCTTCACGGTGAAGGACATCGTCGACACCGAGAACGTCAGGACGACCTACGGTTCCTTGCTGCATCGCGACCACGTTCCCGCGCAAGACGCCGTGGCTGTGGCGCGCATGCGCCAGGCGGGCGGCATCCTCATCGGCAAGACGACCACCTCCGAGTTCGGCGCCAAGTGCCTGACCGACGCGCCGCTGTTCGGCAGCACCCGCAACGCCTGGGATGCGACGCGCACAAGCGGCGGCTCGAGCGGCGGGGCAGCTGCTTCCATCGCAGCGGGCATCGCGCCGCTGGCCATCGCCACCGACGGCGGAGGCTCGACCCGCATTCCCGCCGCCTGCAACGGCGTCGTCGGTTTGAAGCAGAGCCTGGGCGTGGTGCCCCACAGCCAGGTGCAGGACGCCTTCGGCAACTACACCTACGTGACGCCCACCACGCGCAACGTGGCCGACACGGCGCTCATGCTGCAGGCCATGACCGGCGCCCATGGGTCGGACCCCTGGTCACTGGGTGTGCCGGCGCAACGCTACTTCGACGCGCTGCAGCCCGGTGGCGATCTTCGCGGCAAGCGGATTCTTTACTGCGCAACGCTCGAGGGACGTCCGATCTCCGCCGACGTCGCCACCGCCTTCGAAGCCGCCCTTGCCACATTGCGTTCGATGGGCGCAGACCTCGAAGAGATGTCGAGCGACGGATACGACGTCGAGCCGGTGTGGCGGGTGATCAACCACACCAGCTGGCGCGGCCGCTTCGCGCCGCTGGCCGCAGCCCATGCCGACCAGTTGAGTCCATCGTTGCTGCAACAGCTCGAACTCGCGCAGCACGTCGACGGGGTCGCCTTCCAGCAGGCCATGTTTGCCAGGACCGCGCTCTTTCGCAAGGTCCAAGCCCAACTGGAGAGCCACGACTTCATCTTCACGCCCACGCTCTCGCGCACGGCCCTGCCGATCGACCAGGACCTGTTCGGCCGCATCGAGATCGATGGGCAAGCGTATGCCGAGGTGCGGCCGAACTGGTTTCCCTGGACGATGCCCTTCAACCTCACGGGCCACCCCGCCATCAGCCTGCCGTGCGGCGCGGGCCGCGACGGCCTGCCCATCGGCATGCAGCTTGTCGGCCGGTTCCGCGAGGACCTGCAGCTGCTGCAGGCCGCGGCGTCCTTCGAAGCCGCGCACCGGCCGGCGAACGCGCTGCCCACCCTCGCCTTCTGATCCCCTCTCCCGCTCTCATCCCAACTTTTGGAGGTACTCCCACCATGGCCTCGTTTCTCAGGACACTTTTCCTCGGTGCGTCGATCGCCTTGATCGGCGCCGCCGCGCATGCCGACAGCAATGCGCCCATCCGGCTGGTCATCGGCTTTCCACCCGGTGGCGCCCTCGACAACCTGGCACGCTCGCTGGCCGAGGACTTGCGCACCACGCTCAAGGAACCCGTGCTGGTGGAGAACCGGCCCGGCGCCTCGACGCGGATTTCCATCGAGGCCGTCAAGGCCGCACGGCCCGATGGCCGCACCATCCTGCTGGGCGCAACGCCGCCCTTCGTTCTCTTTCCGATGACCTATGCGCGGCTGAACTACGACGTCGAGAAGGACTTCATCCCCATCGCGCACCTCGCGAACGTGCCCAGCGTCCTTTCGGCCGGCACAGGCCAGCCGTTCAAGACGCTTCCCGAATACGTCGCCTGGGTCAGGAAGAATCCCGCCGGCGCGAGCGTGGGGTTGACCAACCTCGGAGGCGGACTGCACTTCAGCGTGCTGCAGCTGTCCAAGGCCATCGGCGTGCCGCTCGCGCCGGTCACCTACAAGGGCGGCGCGCCGCTGGCGACCGACATCATCGGAGGTCACGTGCCGCTCGCTGCCGATGCGCTGGCCAGCCAGCTCGAGCTCCACCGCGCGGGCAAGCTGCGGATCCTGGGCGTGGCCGGGACCCGGCGATTGAGCTGGCTGCCCGACGTTCCGACCATCAAGGAATCGGGCTACGACGCCTTCGACCGCGCCAACGCCGCCTATGCCGCCTTCGTGCCGGCGGGCACGCCGAAGGACGTGGCCGCAAAGCTGGAAGCGGCCCTTCTCGCGGCCATGCGCAATCCGCAGGTGCGCGCACAGGTCGACCGCATGGGTCTCGAGGCCACGGGGCTCCCCGGCGCGGAAGTGACGCGGATCATGAGCGAGGACCGGGCGTACTGGCGCCCCATCGTCAAGGCCTCGGGGTTCAGGAGCGAAGACTGAATCGATGATGGCAGACGACGATGACGCTGACAGGACGGGCTGGGCGGTGCTCGTCGCCGCCAGTTCGGGCGCGCTGCTGTGTTTTCTCAACCTCAGCGCACTCAATGTCGCACTGCCTGCCGTGGCGCGGAGCCTGCACGCCTCGCCGACGCAGGCAAGCTGGATCCTGCTGTCCTACATGCTGGTGAGCACCGTCTGCATCCTGAGCTTCGGACGCCTGGCCGATCTCTGGGGACGGCGCCGGCTCTTCCTCGCGGGCCTGGGGCTTTTCGTGGCCGCTTGCGCGGCATGCGCCTTCGCACCCACCGCGGAACTGATGCTGGCGAGCCGCATCGCTCAGGCCGTCGGTGCGGCCGGCGTCATGGCCAACGCCAGCGCCTTGGTGGGCGATGCCTTCGGCCGCCGCAAGATGGGATTGGCACTCGGCGTGCTCGCCATGGTCGCAGCGCTGGCCCAGGTCGTGGGCCCGCTGGCGGGCGGCTTCGTCGTGTCGTGGTGGGGATGGCGCGTCCTCTTCATGCTCAACGTGCCGATCGGGCTTGGCGTGCTGGCGTGGTCCTGGAAAATCCTGCCAAAGGGCGCGGCCGCCCGGGCCGAGCGCTTCGACCTCGCAGGCGCGGCGCTGTCCCTCGTCGGCATCGGATGCGTGACCTATGCGCTCTCGATGGCAGGGCCCAACGGATGGACCAGCACACCGGTGTGGGCATTCATGCTCGCAGGGCTTTGCGCCATCGCCCTTTTCGCCGGCGTTCAAATGCGCGTGGCCAGCCCGTTGGTCGACCCCTCGCTGTTCAGCGACCCGGGACGCCGTAGCGCCTACGCGGCCATCCTGCTGCTGTCGATGGCGCAGGCGGCGCCCCTGCTGCTGATGGCCCTGTACCTGCAGGCTTGTGCAGGCCTGCCGCCATCGCAGGCGGGCCTGCGCATCGCACCGGTGGCCTTCGGCATGCTGATGGCTGCGCCGGTGGCAGGTGCCCTGACGCGACGCTTCAGGCCCGAATCCATCTGCGTGGGCGGCATGCTGCTCGCAGGATGCGCCCTGGCGCTGCTGGCCGCACTGCTGCAGCCGGCGATCGGTACCGTGCAGCTGTCGCTGTGCCTCTGGATGCTTGGCCTGGGCATCGGGAGCTTCGTGACGCCGAACAACACGTCGATCCTCCAGAGCGTGGTCCCCCAGCGCCGGGGCATCGCCAATGGCGTTCGGTCGACGCTGCAGAACACCGGCATCATGGTGGGAACGGCGCTGACGCTGAGCGTGGCGCTGGCCCAGCTTTCTTCCGGCTCGCAACGCACGATTCTGGGAAATGGCGGCCCGGGACTTTCGAATGCGGATGTGGCCGCCTTTACCCAAGGGGCCAGTTCTGCGCTGGTTTTGCTGGCAGTCCTTTGCCTTGCCGGCGCGGCGATGATCGCCGCGAATGCCTGGCGCCAAGCGGGGCGGCTGCAACCAGGTTGAAGAACATTTGGCTGCTCGTGAGACCCTGAACGCCTCAGGCAGCCTGCCTCGCCAACTCGGACGCGAAGCGCCCGATCGAGAAGCTCCCGATCGGCGTCGAAGTCCGTCCGGTGGCGATCAGTTCGGCCATGGTCTCGCCCACGCCGGGGCTGATCGCGAAGCCTTCGCCGTTGAAGCCGAAGGCATAGTGCAGCCCCGGCACGCGCGCGCTGGGGCCCATCACGGGCTGCCAGTCGGCGGTGTAGCCCTCGATGCCGCTCCACACGCGGATCAATTGCACATGCGCGAAGGCCGGCACGAAGCGGCGCAGCTCGCGCAGCTGCCGCAGCACGTTGTCCGGCCTGACGTAGGCGCGGATGTGGTCCGCATGCGCCGGCCCCTTGAGCCCGCCGCCGAAGACGATGTTGCCGCGCGCGATCTGGCGGAAGTACAGGCCTTCATGCTCGATCGGCGAAGACAGACCGATCGACGGACCGATGGCGTAGGGCAGCGGCTCGGTCACGCCCATCTGCGGGCCGCGCGCCTCCATCGGCACGGCCTCGCCGAACTGTTCGGCCATGCGGTTCGACCAGGCACCGCAGGCCACCAGCAGCTGCGCCGCGCGAAAGCGCCGCCCGTCGGCCGTATGGGCCGTGAAGCCCGCGGCGTCGTGCTCGACCTGCATCACCTCGGCCTGCTCGACGATGTTCGCGCCGGCCCGCCGGGCCGCCCTTGCGAAGGCCGGCCCGGCCAGGCGCGGATTGGCATGGCCGTCGTTCGGCGAAAGCGAGCCGCTCACCACCTCGGGCGCGAAGATGCCCCAGCGCTTGCGCAGCTGCCCGGCGTTGAAGAGTTCGAGGTCGAGGCCAAACGGCTTCACGTCCCGCGCATGCTGCTCGAGCGCGGCGGCCTGCTTGTCGGTGTAGCAGACGCGCAAGTGGCCGTAGGGCACGAACTCCAGGTCTTCGCCCAGCAGTTCCTTCACGCGGCCCCACACGGCGCGCGCGCGGTTGGCCAGCGGCATCTGTTCCAGCGCGCGGCCCTGCCGGCGCACATTGCCGAAGTTGGTGCCGCTGGCCTGGCGGCCCACCAGTTCGCGCTCGAGCAGCGTGACCGACAGGCCGTGCTGCCGGCGCAGGAAGAAGGCGGCGGTGGTGCCCATGAGGCCACCGCCCAGGATCAGCACGTCGGTGTTGGTGATTTCGCTCATGCCTGAACCTCGCGCGTGCTCATCGCCAAGGGCTTGACCGGCGCCTGCGAGCGCAGGCGGCCCACGAGTTCGATCGGCACGCCACTGGCCTGCGCGACGATCTCGGCCGAGGCATGGCCGCAGAAGCGGCCCTGGCAGCGGCCCATGCCGACACGGCTGAAGGCCTTGGCGCGGTTGACTTCGCGGCTGTCCATCTCGTTGACGCAGCGGCGAAGCTCGCCGGCCGTGACGCTTTCGCAGCGGCACACCACGGCATCGTCGGGCAGCGCGGCGGC
Organism: Variovorax paradoxus; assembly: GCF_030815975.1. Taxonomy (NCBI): domain Bacteria; kingdom Pseudomonadati; phylum Pseudomonadota; class Betaproteobacteria; order Burkholderiales; family Comamonadaceae; genus Variovorax; species Variovorax paradoxus. Next base: position 621,048 of record NZ_JAUSXL010000001.1, on the reverse strand, counting down.
TTGCGCATGCGGCCATGGAAAGGCGCGCGCCAGGCCTTCGCGAAAGCGGTTCATTTGCGCCAGCGTACGCCGCAATGCACTTGCTTCCGCGTCGTGGAGCGCCCTGCCCGTCGCGTGGCCCAGGTCGGCCAGTGCCGCGAGCGCCGCCAGCCGGCCGGCGGTCTCCGCACCATCGGCGCCGAGGATGCGGGCGCCATCGCCCGCCAGGTACACGCCGCGCGTGCTGCTGCGCCCGTCGGCATCGATGCGCGGCAGCCATTGGCGGCTGACCGGCTCGAAGTCGAACTCGCAGCGCGCCAGGTCGGCCAGTTGCGTTTCGGCGCGCAGATGCCAGCCGAGGCCGACCGCGTCGCATTCGAAGCGATGCGCGTGGCCTTGGGCATCGCGCACGGCCACGGCCTGCACGCCCGCGCTGTCGTCGCCGTCGATGCGCAGCGGCACCACGCCCTGCAGCACCTTCACACCGGCACGGCGCAAGTCGCGGATCAATGCCAGCCCGCGCAACGCGAGCCGCGGCCGCGCGAGCAGCCCGGCCATCGCGCCCCAGCTCTTGGCCGATGGCGAGGTGTCGAGCACGGCCATCACCTGCGCGCCGGCCTGCACATATTGCGAGGCGACGAGGTACAGCAGCGGACCGCTGCCGAGAAAGACGGTGCGCGCACCGATCGCACAGGCCTGCGCCTTCAGCGCGATCTGCGAGGCACCCAGGCTGTAGCAGCCGGCACGGTGCCAGCCCGGCACGGGCATCAACCGATCGGTGGCGCCGGAGCAGACGATGAGCGCATCGAACGGCAGCACCTGCGGCTCGCCGCCGCGCACGACGTGCAGCGCGCCTTCGCTGAGGTTCCAGGCCAGCGTATCGCTGCGGTAGTCGACCTGGCCGCGCAGCGCATCGAAGTCGCGGTGCAGCGCCTGCGCCTTGCCGGCCTCGGTGCCATAGAGCTTGGCGTAGGGGCGCCTGAACCCTTCGGGCTGGCGGCGATAGATCTGGCCGCCATCGCGCCGGCCTTCGTCGACCACGATCGGCCGTACGCCGGCCTGCACCAATGCCTGCGCCGCGCGCACGCCCGCGGGCCCGGCACCCACCACGACCACGCGCGGTGCGCCGGAAGATGCGCCGGAAGAGGTGCCGCTCATGCGCCGCTCTCCGCGGCCTGGCGTGCCAGCAGTTCCTTCAGATCGGGTGTCATGGGCCACTGCCCCACGGGTGGCCGCGTGAGCACGGACATGCCCGCCTCCACTGCGGTCGAGCAGGCACGCAGCCGCGCGCCCGACGCGGCCCACACCCAGCAGTCCTGGCAGGCGCCCATCAGGCAGAAGCCGGCGCGCGCGCCGTCGCCGAACTCGCTGTCCCGCACCCGGCGGCCCTGGCTCAGCAGCGCCACCAGCAGCGTGTCGCCTGCCAGCGCGGTGGCTGGTTGGCCGTCGATCTGGAAGGCCAGCGCGGGCCGGTCGGTTTCTGCGAGCCGCACGAAGCGGGCCGGCGGGCGAGAGGAACTGGACGAGGGTTGTTCGGGCATGGGCAGTCGAAAGCGCCGGTCAGCGCGGATGCGGAAACAGCCGTTCGATCGGGCAATGCGTCTTGATGAACGGCGACTTGATGACGATGTAGCTGAAGTACTTGGAGATGCCGATGTTGCGTTCGAGCAGCTCCTCGATCACTTCCTGGTAGTGGTTGACGCCGCGCGTCAGGAAGCGCAGCAGGTAGTCGTAGCCGCCGCTCACCAGGTGGCATTCGAGCACCTCGTCCACCTCGCGGATCGCGGCCTCGAAGCGCACGAAGTCTTCGCGGTGATGGTCCTGCAGCGTGACCTCGGTAAACACGGTGAGCGTGTCGCCGAGCTTCTCGAGCCGCAGGTGCGCGCCGTAGCCGGCGATGTAGCCGGCCTGCTCCAGCCGCTTCACGCGGATCAGGCAGGGGCTGGGCGACAGGCCGACCGCATCCGCGAGGTCGACGTTGGTCATGCGCCCGTTCTGCTGCAGCTGGGCCAGGATGCGCAGGTCGAGTCGGTCGATCTTGAAAGCTTCAGACATGGCGGTCCTGAAAAACGAAAGAGGATCCGATTCTGCTTTGCCGGCGCGGTCCCGGGGCAGTGCTTTCCCGCTCAGGCCGCCAGAGCCGCGCGCACGTCGGCGGCGGCCAGCACCTCGTCGAGCGTTTTCTTCAGGCGCACGAACATCTGGGCGAACTCGTCCTCGGTGAAGGTGAGCGCCGGCGCAAAACCGAGGATGTGGTCGCCGAAGGAGCGAAACACCAGGCCGTTGCGGTAGCCGGCGGCAAAGATGCGGTCCGCAAGGCGGAGAGCCGCGTCGAAGCCGCGCTTGCTCCGCTTGTCGCTCACCAGCTCCAGCGCGCCGAGCAGGCCGCGATGGCGTGAATCGCCGACCAGGGGGTGCGCGCGCAATGCATCGAGCCCGGCCGCGAAATGCGCCGCCCCGCGCTGGCCGTTGGCGAGCACGCCGCCCTCTTCGTACAGGCGCAGCACCTCGAGCGCGACCGCGGCGCTCACCGGATGCGCCGAATAGGTCGCGCCGTGGCCGATCGGCACGCCCGCGGGCGCACCGTCGGCAATACCGGCGTAGACCTTCTCGGACAGCATCGTTGCACCCATCGGCACGTAGCCGGAGGTTAGGCCCTTGGCCATGGTCATGAGGTCGGGCTCCACGCCTTCGGCCTCGCAGGCGAACATGGGGCCGGTGCGGCCGAAGCCGGTGATGACCTCGTCGACGACGAAGAGAATGTCGAGCTCGCGCGCGGCATCGCGCATGGCCTTGAGCCAGCCCTTGGGCGGCACGATGACGCCGCCCGAACCCTGGATCGGCTCGCAGAAGAAGGCGGCCACGTTGTCCGCGCCGAGCTCTGCCACCTTGGCGCGCAGCGAGGCCACCGATGCGGCGATCAAGGCCTGCGGGTCGGCGCCGTCCGCATGGCGGTAGGGGTTGGGCGACGGAATGTAGTGCTGCGTGGGCAGCGGCAGGTCGAAGCCGCGATGAAAGACCGGCAAGGCCGTGAGGCCCGCGCCGGTCGAGGACGAGCCGTGGTAGCCGCGCTCCAAGGCGATGAACTGCTTTTTCGACGGCTTGCCGATGGCGTTGTAGTACTGCACGATGAAGCGCACGGCGGCATCGACCGCCTCGGAGCCACCGAGCGTCAGGTACACGCGCGTCAGCGATGCGGGCGCGATCTGCACCAGCTTTTCCGCGAGGCGGATGGCCGGCTCGCTGCTGAAGTGAAAGTAGCCGGTGGCGTACGGCAGCCGCCGCATCTGCTCGGCCGCGGCCTGGACCACGCTCTCCTGGCCGTAGCCCACGTTCACGCACCACAGGCCGGCGAAGGCGTCGAGCAGTTCATGCCCGTTCGCATCCGTGAGCCATGCACCGCGCGCCGAGGCCAGCACGGTGGGGCCGCGCTCCTCGTGCGTGCGCCAGGGCGACACGGGGTGGATCAGGTGGGTGCGGTCGATGGCGTCGAGCGTGGCGTGGCGGGGCAATGCGGTGGGGTGCGTCATGGCGGTGTCGATTGAAGCGAGAGCGAAGGAAGCTTTCGATGCCATGAGCTTAGGTCGCCTGCCGCATGGCATGGTGCTGCTTTGGGGGCGCCGCGCGAAGCAGGCTGCGGTTATGCGCGCCGCCACAGCACATCATGCGGCCGGGCTTTCTTCAGTAGCCCTTGGCGCGGTCGACGCGGCCGATCATCGGCTCGCCGGCTTCGAAGCGGCGCAGGTTGTCGAGCACGGCCTCCGCGGCGCTCAGCGGCTGCGTCATGCTCGCGATGTGCGGCGTGAGCTGGATGCGCGGATGGCGCCAGAAGGCATGCGCGGGCTGCAGCGGCTCGGGGTCGGCCACGTCGAGCACGGCATCGCCGATCTGGCCGCTGGCGAGCGCTTCCAGAAAGTCGGATTCGACCAGGTGCGGCCCGCGGCCCACGTGCACCAGCCCCGCGCCCATCGGCAGCATCGAGAACAGCCTTGCATTCAGAAAGCCGCGCGTCGAATCGGTGAGCGGCAGCAGGCACACGAGGATGTCGGTGCGCGCCAGAAAGGCGGGCAGCTCGTCGGCGCCTGCATGGCATTGCACGCCATCGACGGCGTGCCGGGAGCGGCTCCAACCCGCGCAGTCGAAACCCAATGAGACCAACTGCGCCAGCACGGCCTGGCCGAGAGAGCCCAGCCCCAGGACACCCACGCGCCGCTCGCTTGCGGGCCGCACCGGCAGCGGCTGCCACCGGCCTTCCTGCTGCTGGCGCCGGTACTGCGGCATGTCGCGGTGCAGGCCGAGCACCGCATGCGTCACGTACTCGACCATGCCGCGCACGATGCCGGGCTCGACCATGCGCACCACCGGCAGCTCGGGCGGCAGCGCCGCGAAGTCGAACTGGTCTACACCCGCGCCCGAGGAGAACAGCACTTCGAGGTTCGGAAAGCGCTCGGCAATGTCTTCCGGCGGCACCCAGGCTGCGAGAAAGCGCACCTGGGCCGGGTCGCCGATGTCGGGCCAGATGCGGAAGTCGATGTCGGGGCGGTGGCGGCTGAACACTTCGGCCCATTGGCGGCCGCGCGCGGGGTCGGACTTGTAGAGAAAGGTGGTGTTCATGAGGAGGTGTGTTCTTGGCGCTGTTGTTCTTGGTGCTGTTGTTCGGGGCGCTGTTGTTCGGGGCGCTGTTGTTCGGGGCGCGTGCACAGGCCACCGGGTACTCCCCTCCGCGAATGTCCCCCGCCTTCGGCTCCTCCTTTATTTCGCTGCGGGGAGTACCCGATGCCCTGTGCACCAGGGCACGCTCTTGGTGTACAGCTGATCAACAACCGCTCTGTCCAACGCTCCCGTCGATGGGGTGCCTTGCGCAGCGAAATCAAGGAGGAGCCCGAAGGGCGGGGGACATTCGCGGAGCAAGGTACCCCGTCGGCGGGAGCGCGCCCTGAACAGCAGCAGCGCCCCGAACAGCAAGCTTTCACCCTACCCAACAGCCTGCGTAACGATCGCGAACAGCGACGGCCCTTGCGCCGCAACAGCAAGCGGCGCACCCCGCACCATCGTCGTCGGCGCATCCACGCGCAGCAGCCCGATGCTCTCGAGCCATTCGGCCAGGCCGCTGTCGAAGTCGATGTCGATACGCGTGAAGTGCCCGGCATTCAGCCCCGCGAGATGCGCGATCAGCGCCTTCGCGCCCTCGGCGTCGGGCGCGACCACCGGGCCGATCGAATGCCCACGCCCAAAGCGCCGCAGCATCGCGAAACCCTTCGGCTCGTTATCGTGGTCGAGCACCACGCAGGCATCGGCGCTTTGCAGCAGCTCGCCGACGAGTGCATCGCGCGGCATGCCGCGTGCCGCCGCGTCGAGCGCCTGCAGCGCCGGCAGTTCGTTGAGGCCCGCCGGCCGCAGGCGCCAGCCCGGCTGCAGCGCGACCAGCGGCGCCGGCTGCGCAATGCCCTGGTGCTGCCGCATCTCGCCGGTTCGCACGAAGCCCAGCCGCTCGTAGAGCCCGCGCCCTTCCGACGTGGCATGCAGCAGCACCGTGCGGTCTTCCAGCCCTTCGAGCAGCGCGCTCATCAGGCGGTGCCCGATGCGGCGGCCCTGGCAGGCGGGCGTGACGATCACCAGGCCGATGGTGGCGTGGCTCTCGCCCCAGCGCCAGCGCAGACCGGTCGCGATGATCTCGCCATCGCGCTCGACCGCAATGCCGTCGGCATGCGAGAACACCTGCTCCCAGTCGGCAGGGCGGTGCGGCCAGCGCAGTTCGGCCGAAAGCGCATGCGCCTGTGGAAGGTCGGCGGCCGTCATCGGCCTGAGCACCACGCCATCCATGGCGGGTGCGTTTGAAGTGGGTTCAGGCATAGGGGAAAACTCTCTGTTGCGAAGGATTGGCGCATCCATCTTGGACGACATTGCCGCGCCGCACCAGACCGAAATCGGCCTCTTTCGCAACTTGCAAGCTTCGGTTGCAGCACCCCCCGGTTTTGCAATTCGCTGCGGCGGAGCGCCTGCATACGCACACAAATGCCGTGCCAACCTGCCTAGGATCGACGACCACTTCCACGACCTGCCGCCATGCAAGCCTTCGATTCGCTCAACATGCTCCGGCAAGGACCTGGAACGCCAGGCCATTCGAAGCCAGGCTGCGCTTCAAAAACGTGCCCGTCGACTTTGCCGCGACGCACTGAGGTGCACGGCCGCACGCATGAAGGGCATACCGCACGGCATGCCGTCGCCACCCCCGCAAACCGCAGCTTCGTTTCGGCAGGAGTCGTTTTTCCCTACATCCCCCGAGCGACGGCGTGCTGCAATCGCTTCGTAATGAGTTTGTCGCATTTGCCACCTTTTACACAGGACCCGAGACCATGACCTTCCGTCCCAAATACGTGACCTTCGACTGCTACGGCACCCTCACCCGGTTCCGCATGAAGGAGCTGACCACCGACCTCTTCGCCGACCGCATCAAGCCCGAGCAGATGGATCAGTTCGTCGCCGACTTCACCGCCTACCGCTTCGACGAAGTGCTGGGCGCGTGGCAGCCCTACGAGGTGGTGCTGAAGAACGCGGTGCGGCGCCTGTGCAAGAAGTGGAAGATCCAGTACCTCGACAGCGACGGCCAGAAATATTACGACGCCGTGCCCACCTGGGGTCCGCACGACGACGTGGCCGCCGACCTGGCCAAGGTGGCGAAAGAAATTCCGCTGGTCATCCTGTCGAACGCCTCGGACGACCAGATCCAGAAGAACGTGGCGATGCTCGGCGCGCCCTTCCACCGCGTTTACACCGCGCAGCAGGCCCAGGCCTACAAGCCGCGGCTGCAGGCTTTCGAATACATGCTCGACTCGCTCGGCTGCAATCCGGAAGACGTGCTGCACGTGTCGTCCAGCCTGCGCTACGACCTGATGTCGGCGGACGACATCGGCATCGTCAACAAGGTGTTCGTCAATCGCGGCCATGGCCCGGGCAATCCGGCCTACCGCTATACCGAGATCCAGGACATCGGCGGGCTGCCCGGCGTCGTCGGGCTCTGATCTTTTTTTCCAGCATCAGCCTCACGCCATGAAGCTCGACTCCTACTGGACCGATTCGGCGCCTGCGTTCGCCCCGGAGGCGCACGAGCTGCCGGCGCAGGTCGACGTCGCGATCGTCGGCGGGGGCTTCACCGGCCTCTCGGCGGCGCGGACCTTGGCCCGGCGCGGTGCGCGCGTCGCGGTACTGGAGGCCGGCACGCGGGTGGCGGCCGAGGCGTCGGGGCGCAACGGCGGGCACGTCAACAACGGGCTGGCGGTGGACTATGCCGACGTGGCCGCCAAGGTCGGCATCGACAAGGCCCGCGCCTGGTACCGCGCCTACGACGACGCGGTGGACACCGTGGCGCGGCTCGTGCGCGACGAAGCCATCGACTGCGACTTCATGCGCCACGGCAAGCTCAAGCTCGCCACGCGCGCCCACCAGATGGCCGCACTCGAACGCAGCGCCGAGCGCCTGGTCCATGACGGCGTGGATACCGACGTCGAGATCCTCGACGCGGCGCAGGTGCGCGGCGAGGTGCAGAGCGAGCGCTTTCACGGCGGCCTGCTCTACAAGCGCAGCGGCCAGATGCACATGGGCCGCTTCGCCCACGGCCTGGCCGAGGCCGCGCAGCGCTACGGAGCGCAGATCCACACCGGCACTGCGGTGAACCGCATCGAGCGCCTGGGCCAGGGCCATGTGCACCGGCTGCACACCGCCGGCGGTGCCGTCGTCACCGCGCAGCAGGTGCTGCTGGCCACCGGCGCCACGCGCCACGGCGGCTATGGCAGCTTCGGCTGGCTGCGCCGGCGCATCGTGCCGATCGGCAGCTTCATCGTCGTCACCGAACCGCTCGGTGCGGACCGCGCGCTGGTGCTGCTCGCGGCGCGGCGCACCTACACCACGGTGGCGAACATCCACCACTACTTCCGGCTCACGGCCGACCACCGGCTGGTGTTCGGCGGCCGCGCGCGCTTCTCGGTCTCCAGCCCGCAGGCCGATGCCGCAAGCGGCGAGATCCTGCGCGCCGGACTGGCCCAGACCTTTCCGCAGCTCGGCGCCGTGCGGCTCGACTATTGCTGGGGCGGCCTCGTCGACATCACGCAGGACCGCCTGCCCCATGCCGGCGAACGCGACGGCCTCTACTACGCCATGGGCTACAGCGGCCATGGCACGCAGATGTCGGTTCACATGGGCGAGCGCATGGCCGCCGTGATGAACGGCGACGCGGGCGCCAACCCCTGGCAGGGCCGCGACTGGCCCGCCATTCCCGGCCACTTCGGTCCGCCCTGGTTCCTGCCGGCGGTGGGCCTCTACTACACGCTCAAGGACAGGCTGGCCTGAGCGCCTGCGAGCTACGCGTTTTCGTTTCGTGTTCTTCAACCCAAGGGATCAATCCAGGAGTAACCCATCATGAGCGACAGCAGCAACAAGAGGTTCGAAAACCTCGTCGGTCCCGGCGAAAGCCTTCGTGTGATGGAGTCGCTCAAGCGCGGCGCCTCGCGCCGCGACATCCTGGCAATGCTGATGGCCGGCGGCATGCAGGCCACCCTCGCCGGCAGTCTCGCGGGCATGGCCGTGTCCGCCCATGCGCAGACGCCACGGCGTGGCGGGCGCATCCGGGTGGCGGGCGCCACGGCCGCGGCCACCGACACGCTCGATCCGGCCAAGCAGTCGAACCAGACCGACTACTCGCGCTGCAACATGATCTACAACGGCCTGACCACGCTGGACGGCACGCTCACGCCGCAGCCCGCGCTGGCCGAATCGTTCACCACCAAGGACGCCAAGACCTGGGTCTTCACCTTGCGCCGCGGCGTGACCTTCCACGACGGCAAGGCCCTCTCCCCCGCCGACGTGGTGTTCTCGATCCTGCGCCACAAGGATGCGGCCACCGCCTCCAAGGCCAAGATCCTTGCCGACCAGATCGAAAGCGCCAAGGCCACCGGCCCGAACGAGGTGACCTTCGTGCTCACCTCGCCGAACGCCGACCTGCCCGTGATCCTGGGCACCTTCCACTTTCACATCGTCAAGGAAGGCACCACCGACTTCAACGCCGGCATCGGCACCGGTCCCTACAAGCTCAAGGAGTTCAAGCCCGGCGTGCGCTCGCTGATGGTACGCAACGACGCCTACTGGAAGCCCGGCAAGCCCTACCTCGACGAAATCGAATTCATCGGCATCGGCGACGAGAGCGCGCGCGTCAACGCGCTGCTGTCGGGCGGCATGGACCTGGTGGGCTCGGTCAATCCGCGCTCGGTGGAACGCGTGAAGGGCACGCCGGGCTTCGGCATCTTCGTCACCCAGTCCGGCCAGTACTCCGACCTCGTGATGCGCAAGGACGTGGGTCCCGGTGCCAACCCGGACTTCGTGCTCGGCATGAAGCACCTGTTCGACCGCGAGCAGATGAAGAAGACCATCGCGCTCGACTATGCCGCGGTGGCCAACGACCAGCCGGTCGATCCGACCAACCGCTTCTACTTCGCCGGCCTGCCGCAGCGTCCCTTCGACCTCGACAAGGCGAAGTTCCACCTGCAGAAGTCCGGCATCACGGGCAAGGTGCCGATGGTGGCTTCGCCCGCGGCGCTCTACTCGGTGGAGATGGCGCTGCTGCTGCAGCAGACGGCGCAGCGCGCGGGGCTGGAGATCGACATCAAGCGCATGCCGGCCGACGGCTACTGGTCGAACCACTGGCTCAACAGCCATGTGGGCTTTGGCAACGTGAACCCGCGCCCGAGCGCCGACGTGCTGCTGACGCAGTTCTTCCAGTCGGGTGCGGCGTGGAACGAGTCGCGCTGGAAAAGCGAGAAGTTCGACCAGCTGCTGCTGGCTTCGCGCGCCGAGACCGACCTGGCCAAGCGCAAGCAGATGTACGCCGACATGCAGACCATGATCCACCAGGAGGCCGGCATCGGCATCCCGCTGTTCCTCTCGAGCATCGACGGCCACACCTCCAAGCTCAAGGGCCTGTCGCCCATTCCGCTGGGCGGCCTCATGGGCTACAACTTCGCCGAGAACGTATGGCTGGATGCATGACGCAGCGCCCACAGCGCGTCGCCACCGGAGCATTGCGATGAACCCCGTGATCCTCAGGCTCCTCGGCCAGCGGCTGGTGCTCGCGCTGCTGTCGCTGCTGGCGGTGTCGGTGGTCGTATTCGCGATCACCTCGGTGCTGCCCGGCGATGCCGCGCAGGAGCAGCTCGGCCAGGACGCGACACCCGAAGCGGTGGCTGCGTTGCGTGTCCAGATGGGCCTGGACGTGCCGGCGCCGCTGCGCTATGCGCGCTGGCTCGGCGGGTTGCTGAAGGGCGATCTCGGCACGTCGAGCACCACGCAGATGCCGGTCGGCGAGCTCGTTGCCAGCCGCCTGCCGAATTCGCTGCTGCTCGCCGCCGTCACGGCGCTGTTCTCGGTGCCGATCGCGTTGACGCTCGGCATCGCATCGGCGGTGTGGCGCGGCTCGTGGTTCGACCGCGCGGCTTCCACCGCCGCGGTGGGCGTGGTGTCGGTGCCGGAGTTCCTGGTCGCGACGCTCGCGGTGCTGGTGTTCGCGGTGCAGCTGCGCTGGCTGCCGGCGCTGTCCTTCGTCAACGACATCGAGTCGCTAGGCCAGATGCTGCGCGCCTTCGCGATGCCGGTGCTGGTGCTGTGCTGCGTGATCGTGGCGCAGATGATGCGCATGACCCGCGCGGCGGTGATCGACCAGCTGGAGGCGCCCTACATCGAGATGGTGCGCCTCAAGGGCGCCTCGCCGATGCGCATGGTGCTGGCGCATGCGCTGCCCAATGCGGTGGGGCCGATCGCCAACGCGGTGGCGCTGAGCCTGTCGTACCTGCTGGGCGGCGTGATCATCGTCGAGACCATCTTCAACTACCCCGGCATCGCCAAGCTGATGGTCGACGGCGTGTCGCAGCGCGACATGCCGCTGGTGCAGACCTGCGCCATGATCTTCTGCTGCGCCTATCTGATCCTGGTGACGACCGCCGACGTCTGCGGCATTCTCGCCAACCCGCGGCTGCGGCACCGTTGAGGCCAACTCCATGGAAACGACCACCTCCACCCTGGCCCCGGATGCCACGGCTTCCGCCGCCGCCGCGCCGCCCGCGCGGCGAAGCAACCTGCTGCGCCGGCTCGGCGGCTTCGGACCCTCCGGCCTGCTCGGCCTCGCGGTGCTGCTGTTCTGGGTGCTCGCGGCGCTGCTCGGGCCGTGGCTGCTGTCGCACAGCATGGCAGCCGCGGGCACCTCGAACGTCTTCGCGCCGATCAGCGCGGTGCACTGGCTGGGCACCGACTACCTCGGCCGCGACATGCTGGCGCGCGTCATCGAAGGGGCGCGCTACACGGTCGGCGTCGCACTGCTGGCCACACTGCTGGCAAGCGGCACCGGCACCGTGCTGGCGCTGCTGGCTGCCGCCAGCGGCCGCTGGATCGACGCGGTGCTCAGCCGCGGGCTGGACACGCTGACCGCGATCCCGAGCAAGATGTTCGCGCTCATCATGGTGGCGGGCTTCGGCTCCTCGGTGCCGATGCTGGTGGTCATGGCGGGCATCATCTATGTGCCGGGCGCCTACCGCATCGCGCGCTCGCTGGCCGTCAACATCAACGCACTCGACTACGTGACCGTGGCGCGCACGCGCGGCGAGGGCACGCTCTACATCATGCTGCGCGAGATCCTGCCCAACATCGCGGGCCCGATGCTGGCCGACCTGGGCCTGCGCTTCGTCTATGTCGTGCTGCTGCTGGCGAGCCTGAGCTTCCTCGGCCTGGGCATCCAGCCGCCGGTGGCCGACTGGGGTTCCCTGGTGCGCGAAAACATCGGTGCGCTGGCCATGGGCGGCGCCTCGGTGATCGTGCCTGCACTCGCCATCGCGAGCCTGACCATCGCGGTCAATCTCGTCATCGACAACCTGCCCGGCCGTGCCGCGCGCGAAAGAGGAGCACGTTGATGGGCGCACCACTCACTGTCCAGGGCCTCCGCATCTGCGCGGGCAGCAGCACGCTGGTCGACAACCTGAGCTTTTCGGTGCAGCCCGGCGAAGTGCTGGCGCTGATCGGCGAGTCGGGCTCCGGCAAGACCACCACCGCGCTGGCGCTGATGGGCTATGCACGCCACGGCTGCCGCATCTCGGCGGGCCGCGTGCAGATCGGCGACACCGACGTGCTGGCGCTCGATGCGGCGCAGCAGCGCTCGCTGCGCGGCCGCACGGTCTCCTACATTGCGCAGAGCGCGGCCGCCTCCTTCAATCCCTCGCGCACGATCATGGACCAGGTGGTCGAGCCGACCGTCATCCACGGCCTGTGCAAGCGGGCCGAGGCCGAGGCCAAGGCGGTGCAGCTGTTCCGGGAACTGGCGCTGCCCGATCCCGAAACCATCGGCGCGCGCTATCCGCACCAGGTCTCCGGCGGCCAGCTGCAGCGGCTGATGGCGGCGATGGCGCTGATCGGCGACCCCGAGCTGGTGATCCTCGACGAGCCGACCACCGCGCTCGACGTGACGACGCAGATCGAGGTGCTGCGCGCCTTTCGCCGCGTGGTGCGCGAGCGCCGCGCCACCGCGGTGTACGTGAGCCACGACCTGGCCGTGGTCGCGCAGATGGCCGACCACATCCTGGTGCTGCGCAACGGCAAGATGAGCGAGCTCAACGCGACCGGCCAGATCCTCGCTGCCCCGGCCGACGACTACACGAAGTGCCTGCTGGCAGCGGCGCGGCCCGCGGTGCGCGCGTCGGGCCAGGCCTCGGGCGATTCCGCGCTGCTGCTCGACGTGCAGGAGCTTTCGTGCGGCTATGGCGCGGTGGACGCCAAGGGCCAGCCGGCCAAGATCATCCTCGAGGACATCAACCTCAAGCTCTACCGCGGGCAGGCCATTGGCGTGATCGGCGAATCGGGCTCCGGCAAGACCACGCTGGCGCGGGCCGTCGCCGGCCTGCTCAAGCCCTGCCACGGGACCGTCATGTTCGACGGGCACGCGCTCGAGCCCACGCTGCAGCAGCGCGAGCGCGAGCAGCTGCGCCGCATCCAGATCGTGTTCCAGATGGCCGACACGGCGCTGAACCCGTCGCAGACCATCTGGCGCATCCTGGCGCGGCCGCTGCAGTTCTACAAGGGCTTGCGCGGCGAACCGCTCAAGCGGCGCATCCATGAACTGCTCGACCTCGTGAAGCTGCCGCACACGGTGGCCGACCGTTTGCCGGGCGGACTTTCGGGCGGACAGAAGCAGCGCGTCAACCTGGCGCGCGCGCTGGCGGCCGAGCCCGACCTGATCCTGTGCGACGAGGTGACTTCCGCGCTCGACACCGTCGTGGCCGCGGCGGTGCTCGACCTCATGGCCGAGCTGCGGCGCGAGCTCGGCGTGTCCTACCTGTTCATCAGCCACGATCTGCACACGGTGCGCTCGGTGTGCGACGAGATCGTGGTGATGCAGCATGGCCGCAAGCTCTCGCAGGTGGCGCGCGCCGACTACGAGCGCGGGCCTCACCACCCCTACTACCAGCTGCTCGCGCGCTCGGTGCCCGAGCTGCGCCAGGGCTGGCTCGACGACATGGACCGCGCGGCAGTCACATCCACCCGGGAGGCACTCGCATGATTCCCACATTCCGCATTGCGCTGATCGCCGGCGACGGCATCGGCAAGGAAGTGATGCCCGAAGGCCTGCGCGTGGTGCAGGCCGCCGCGGAGCGCTTCGGCTTCGAGCTCGACTGCCGCACCATGGCCTGGGCCAGCTGCGACTACCACGCCGAGCACGGCCAGATGATGCCGGACGACTGGAAGGAACAGCTCCAGGGCGTCGACGCGCTGTACTTCGGCGCCGTCGGCTGGCCCGCCACCGTGCCGGACCATGTGTCGCTCTGGGGATCGCTCCTGAAGTTCCGCCGCGAGTTCGACCAGTACATCAACCTGCGCCCGGTGCGCCTGTTCGAAGGCGTGCCCTGCCCGCTGGCCGGCCGCAAGCCCGGCGACATCGACTACCTCGTGGTGCGCGAGAACACCGAAGGCGAGTACACCTCGCTCGGCGGCGTGATGTACGAGGGCACCGAGCGCGAGATCGTGATCCAGGAGTCGGTGTTCTCGCGCCACGGCACCGACCGCGTGCTGCGCTATGCCTGCGAGCTCGCCCAGTCGCGCAAGAGGAAGCACCTCACGGTGGCCACCAAGAGCAACGGCATTGCGATCAGCATGCCCTGGTGGGACGGCCGCGCCGATGCTATCGGCCGCGACTATCCCGAGGTGACGATCGACAAGCAGCACATCGACATTCTCTCGGCGCGCTTCGTGCTGCAGCCCACGCGCTTCGACGTGGTGGTGGCAAGCAACCTGTTCGGCGACATCCTCTCCGACCTGGGGCCGGCCACCACCGGCACCATCGGCCTTGCGCCTTCGGCCAACCTCAATCCCGAGCGCAGGTTTCCGTCGCTGTTCGAGCCGGTGCACGGCTCGGCCCCCGACATCTACGGCCAGAACATCGCCAACCCGATCGCCATGATCTGGTCGGGCGCGCTGATGCTGGACTTCCTCACGCAAGGCCAGGGCGCGGGCCGCGCCGCGCACGATGCGATCCTGGGCGCCATCGAGGCGGTGCTTCGCGACGGGCCGCGCACGCGCGACCTGGGCGGCACGGCCTCGACCACCGAGCTGGGCATGGCCATCGCCGAACGCGTGGCGAATTGACTCACCCCCAGGCTTCGCGCACTTCGTGTCGCTACGCCACCCCCCTCTCCGGGGGCAACACCAGCGGCCCGGCAAAGCCGGTTCCGCGGTGTTCCTGGAAGGGATCTCCTTGCCGAATTCAACGAACCCCGAATCGACCATGACACTGACCCTTGAACACCAGGACCTGCTGCCCGGCCAACAGCTCATCGGCGCCGATTGGCGCGAAGCCAGCGACGGCCGCCGCCTCGACGTGACCGACCCCGCCACCGATGGCGTCTTCTCGAGCGTGCCCGACGGCACCGCTGCCGACGCACGCGCCGCGGTCGACGCGGCGCATGCCGCCTTCCCCGCCTGGCGCGCCGTGCCGGCCAAGCAGCGCGCGCAGATCCTCAAGCGCTGGAACGACCTGATGCTCGCGCACCAGGAGGACCTGGGTCGCCTCATTTCGCGCGAACAAGGCAAGCCGCTGGCCGAAGGCCGCGGCGAAGTGGCCTATGCGGCCAGCTATGTCGAATGGTTCGGCGAAGAAGCCACGCGCGCCAATGGCGAAGTGATTCCCGCGCCGGTCACGGGTCGCCGCATGCTGGCGCTGAAGGAGCCCGTGGGCGTGGTCGCCGCGATCACCCCGTGGAACTTTCCGGCCGCGATGATCGCGCGCAAGATCGCGCCCGCGCTGGCCGCGGGCTGCACCGTGGTGTGCAAGCCGGCCGAGGACACGCCGCTGACCTCGCTCGCGCTCGTGAAGCTGGCCCAGGAAGCCGGCGTGCCGGCCGGCGTGCTCAACATCGTGACGGCCTCGCGCGAGCGCACGCCCGAGGTGGTGGACGTGTGGCTCGCCGATGCGCGCGTGCGCAAGATCAGCTTCACCGGCTCCACGCCGGTGGGCAAGCACCTGGCGCGCGCCTCGGCCGACACGCTCAAGAAGCTGTCGCTCGAGCTCGGCGGCAATGCGCCTTTCGTCGTGTTCGAAGACGCCGACGTCGATGCCGCGGTCGAAGGCCTCATGGCCGCCAAGTTCCGCAACGGCGGCCAGACCTGCGTGAGCCCGAACCGCGTGTTCGTGCAGGCCAAGGTGCACGACGCCTTCGTCGACAAGCTGGCCGCGCGGGTGGACGCGCTCAAGGTCGGCCCGGCCACCGAGCCCGATTCGCAGATCGGCCCGATGATCAACGCACGCGCGGTCGACAAGATCGAACGCCATGTGCGCGAAGCGGTGTCGAAGGGCGCGCGCATTGTGGTCGGCGGCAAGCGGCTGCGCTCCGCGCGCTGCGACGGCCCCAACTACTACGCGCCGACCGTGCTGGTGAATGCCGATTCAGGCATGGAATGCAGCTGCGAAGAGACCTTCGGGCCGGTGGTGCCGGTCACGCGCTTCGAGACCGAGGCCGAGGTGATCGCGGCCGCCAACGACACGCCCTTCGGACTTGCCGCCTACTTCTACTCGACCGACGTGCGCCGCATCTGGCGCGTGGCCGAGGCACTCGAATCGGGCATCGTCGGCATCAACGAAGGCGCGCTGGCCGCCGAAGCCGCGCCCTTCGGCGGCGTGAAGGAATCGGGCTACGGACGCGAAGGCTCGGTGCACGGGCTCGACGACTACATGCATACCAAGTACCTGTGCCAGGGCGGGCTTTGAGGCGGCGATCGCGCCTTTTCGGCGTTCCAGCTTGACCCGGCCCCAGGGGCACCCCCTAAAAGGGGAAGATCCATCGAAAGGAACATTTCATGCGATCTTCCGCCCCGTATTTGAGTCCATCCGAAGCGGCGAGACGGCTCGGCGTTTCGGCCAAGGCCTTGCGGCTCTACGAGCAGCGCGGCCTGGTTGAACCCGGCAGAACCACCGCGGGATGGCGAGCCTATGGCCCGGCGGAGATGGCCCGCGCAGGCGAGATCGTCGCGCTTCGCGCGCTCGGCTTCAGTCTTGCCCAGGTCGGGCGGGTGCTGGAGGGCAACTCCCAAGGCCTGGAGCAAGCATTGGCCGCGCACCAGACTGCGCTGGAGGCGCAGCTTCAGCAGCTTACGCACACCGTCGACAAGGTCCGCGGCTTGCGAAGCGGCGTTGCGCAGGGCCAGACACCGACCATCGGCGAACTGGCGGGCCTGCTGGCACCCGCCTGCGAAATGCGCCTTGCCTTCGACCTGCCTTGGCCCTGGGGCGGGGAGCGATTCGAGCTTCGCGACATCCGGCCGCTCAATTACATCGTCGGTCCGCTCGGCAGCGGCAAGACCCGGCTGGCGCAGCGCATTGCCGAAGCACTGCCCAACGCGGCCTGGCTGGGGCTGGACCGGCTGGCAGAGAGCGGCACCGCGGCAAGACCACGGATCGATGGCGCCTCTCTATTGAAGTCTCGGCTCGATCGCGCGCTGGCCTGGCTCGTGGAGGACGGCGCGACGCCCTCCGATGCCCTGCTTGCATTGCTGGCCGGGCTGGAAGCAGAAGGGCCGGTGCCGTGGTCGTGGACCTGATCGAGCACGGGTTGGACCAGCCCACCCAGGAGGCGCTGATCGCCCGGCTGCGCCGCCGCGGACCGCACGCGCGGCCGATCTTCATGCTCACCCGCTCCTGCGCGATCCTCGACCTGGCTGCCGTCGGTCCGGACGAGGCGATCATCCTGTGCCCCGCGAACCACAGTCCACCGACGCAGGTCGTCCCCTGTCCCGGCGCTCCAGGCTACGAGGCCGTCGCCACATGCCTGGCGTCGCCGGAAGTACGGGCGCGGACAGCAGGACTTGTCGCATGGCGGCAGGCGGCCTGAGCACGATGGACAGCGCGGTTTTCGCGCGGCGTCCGCAACTGGGCTGAACCCGCCTTCATCTTTTTTCTGCGCGGCGGTCGCGCCGAAGGCTGCCCCGGGCAAACCCGGGCTTGCGGCGAACGCCGGACATGGCACACATTATGCAAATGTATTTGCGTATTCTGCAAATACGCAAATACATTTGCACCAATTCGGTGAGTCTGTCACCTCCAGAAGGATTGTCATGAAGAAACTTGTTCTCAAGCTGCTCGCAGCCGCGACGCTCGCCACGTCGATCGCCGCCCCCGCCCTCGCGGCCGGCCCTTTGCTCGTCGCCGTCGATACAGCCTTTGTCCCCTTTGAATTCAAGGAGGGCGACAAATACGTGGGTTTCGACATCGACCTGTGGGACGCGGTTGCGAAGGAACTCAAGCTCGACTACAAGCTGCAACCGATGGACTTCAGCGGCATCCTGCCGGCACTGCAGACCCGGAATGTCGATGTCGCACTGGCGGGCATCACCATCAAGGACGAGCGCAAGAAGGTCATCGACTTCTCGGACGGCTACTACGACAGCGGCTTCATCCTCATGGTGCCCACCGCCAGCAAGATCACCGGCGTGGCGGACCTGAAGGGCAAGACCCTGGCCATCAAGACGGGCACCTCTGCCGCCGACTATGCGAAGGCCAACTTCGCCGGCACGGAGCTGCGCCAGTTCCCGAACATCGACAACGCCTACCTCGAGCTGATGACCGGCCGCGTGGAGGCCGCCATGCATGACACGCCCAATGTCCTCTACTACATCGCCACCGCAGGTGCAGGCAAGGCGAAGGCGGTCGGCCCGCAGATGATGGCGCAGCAGTACGGCATCGGCTTTCCGAAGGGCAGTCCGCTGGTGGCGCAGGTGAACGGCGCGCTGGCAAAGATCAAGGCGGATGGGCGCTACGCGGCAATCTACCGGAAGTGGTTCAAGACCGAGCCGCCGAAGTCCTGATCGAGCAGCAGCGGAGCAAATCATGGATTTCGACTGGTCAGTGATCGCGGGCGCACTGCCGGCCTTGCTGAAGGGAGCCCGGCTCACGGTGCTCATCACGGTGGCAGGACTGCTGGGCGGCACCTTGCTGGGCTTGCTGTTCGGCTTGATGCGCGCCTATGGCGGCAGATTCGTCAGCAGCATCGGCTTTGCCTACGTGGGACTGGTGCGCGGCACGCCCATCGTGGTGCAGGTCATGTTCATCTACTTCGCGCTGCCCGGGCTGCTGGGCGTGCGCGTCGACCCGATGACCGCGGCCATTGCCTCGATCATCATCAACTCCGGCGCCTACATCGCTGAGATCGTGCGCGGTGCCTTCCTTTCGGTGCCCAGGGGCCTGAGCGAAGCCGGGCTGGCGATGGGGCTGCCCCGGTGGCGCGTGCTGGCGTTCGTCGTCGGCCCGGTCGCCTTTCGGCGCATGACGCCGGCGCTGGGCAACCAGTTCATCGTGAGCCTGAAGGACACCTCGCTCTTCATCGTCATCGGCGTTGGCGAACTGACCCGCCAGGGGCAGGAGATCATGGCGGCCAATTTCCGCGCCATCGAGATCTGGAGCGCCGTCGCGGTGATCTATCTCATGCTGATCGGGGTGCTGACGCTGGGCCTGAGAACCGTCGAAAGAAGGATGCGCGTCCTGTGAACATCGTTGAATTCAAGAATGTCGAGAAGCACTTCGGTGCCAATGTGGTGCTCGACCGGGTGAACCTGCAGATCGGCCAGGGCGAGGTCGTCGTGCTGATCGGCCCCTCGGGTTCGGGCAAGTCGACGCTGCTGCGTTGCATCAACGCGCTGGAGCAGATCAACGGCGGCGACCTGCTGGTCGGCGGGCTGAGCGTGCGCGGCGGCAATGCCGTGACGCGCGAGATCCGCCAGGAGGCGGGCATGGTGTTCCAGCAGTTCAACCTGTTCCCGCAGATGACGGCACTGGAGAACGTGGCCTTCGGGCCGCGCCAGGTGCGTGGTGCCTCCAAGGCGCAGGCCCACGCCCAGGCGAAGGAACTGCTCGGCAAGGTCGGCCTGGCCGAACGCATGCACCACTACCCGAGCGAGCTTTCTGGCGGGCAGCAGCAGCGCGTGGCCATCGCCCGCGCGCTGGCCGTCAAGCCGAAGCTGATGCTTTTCGATGAACCGACCTCCGCGCTCGACCCCGAGTTGCGCCAGGAGGTCTTGCGCGTCATGCAGGCGTTGGCTGAAGAGGGCATGACGATGGTGGTCGTGACCCACGAGATGCAGTTCGCCCGCAAGGTCGGCACGCGGCTGATCTTCATGGAACACGGCCACATCACGGTCGACGGCCACCCCGCCGGACTTCTGGACAACCCACCGAACCAGCGCCTGCGCGATTTCCTGCAACACGTGGAGTGACATGCCGAGATTGATCTACCTTGAAGCCGGAGGCTCGCCCTTCGAAACCGGCCGCGCCCTGGGCCGTTTCGGCGCCGCGGCGATGCACGGCTACACGCAGCGATCCCCTGCCTGGGCCACAGTCGTGCATCACCGCGGTACGGCGATGTCCAAGGCCATGGCCGCCCAGGTACAGACAGGTTTTCCGCGCGTCTGGGACGAACTGCAGGGCCTGGCCGCCGGCCTGGAACTGCCGTTCGAAGACGTGTTCCTGTGGAACTGCCGCGGCGATCTGTGGGCCATGGCGCCCGACGGGTGCACCACCGTGCAAGAGGCCGGTACGCTGCGTCGCATCACGCACAACGAAGACGGCGATCCGGCCTTTGCCGGACATTGCGCAATTGCGGCCTGCGCGGTGGAGGGCGGCGCATCCTTCGCATCGTTCGTCTATCCCGGATCGCTGCCTGGGCACACCTTCGCGGTGACCGAAGGCGGCCTGGCCGTGACAGTCAACAACCTGCGATGCCTGGGGGTGCGCCCCGGCGTGCCGCGGATGGTGCTGGCGCGGGCACTGCTCGAGGCGGCGAACCTGGAACAGGCACTCGCGCTGCTTCGTTCAACCGAACGCGCGGGAGGCTTCCACCTCACCCTGGCGCACCGTGATGAGCCTCGACTGCTCAGCGTGGAGTTCAGCTCCGAAGCCTGCTCGGCCGTCGAGATCACGGGCCGCGCGTTGCATGCCAACCATGCGCTGCACGCGACGCTGCGCGATCTGCCGCAGATCGTCACTGGCTCGTCGCAGCACCGCCAGCATCGCGGCAACGCCCTGCTGGCGGGCGGCGATTCGAATGCAGCCGATCCCCTGCGCGTGCTTGCCGACCATGGCGATGCTGCGTTTCCGATCCTGCGCGCCGATCCGGCCGACAGCGATGGCGAGAACACGATGGCAACGGCAGACATCCGCATCGGTGCGTCGCGCATCGAATGGCAGGTGTACGAGCATCCAGCGCAGCCGCCACGATTCCATATGATCGACGGCCATGCAAGCACCGAAAAAAGCCAGCGCGCCCACTCCGCCTGACACCGGGTCCAACGCCTCGCCACCACGCACTGTCGAGGCGCTGCGCGCACTGACGGTGCGCGTGGGCCGGGGCGATGCGCTGATCTCGATGGGCGGCAAGGCGCACAGCGTGCTGGCACGCCTGGTCGAACGCCCGGAAGAGGTGGCGGTGCGCACGATCACCGAGTTGGCCGAATCGCTGGGTGTGAACGCATCGACGCTGACGCGCCTGGCGACCCGGCTCG